>CAJUSJ010000030.1 GCA_910588865.1 uncultured Lachnospiraceae bacterium | reverse complement strand
TGCGCCTTACCCTGATCGGAGAGGACACGGAGGTTGACAAGACCATTGTGGACAGCATCCAGGATCCCATCATGCATATGGTCCGCAACGCTATGGACCACGGTATTGAGGATGATGTCCATGACCGTATTAATGTTGGAAAGAGCGCCCAGGGCGAGATCATCCTGTCCGCCACCCATACCAGCAACGAGGTGGTGATTACCATCGCCGATGACGGCAAGGGCATGAATCCTGATAAGCTCCTGGCCAAAGCCAGAGAAAAGGGTATCCTCACCAAGCCGGAGAGCGAATATACCAAGAAAGAGGCTTTAGGGCTCATCATGCTGCCCGGATTCTCCACCAACCAGGAGGTTACGGAATTTTCCGGCCGAGGCGTGGGTATGGATGTGGTCAAGAAGAATGTGGAAGCCGTAGGCGGCGTGGTTTCCTTAAACAGCGAGGAAGGCCACGGCACTACCTTTACCATGAAGATCCCTCTTACCATGGCTATCGTGGATGGCATGAGGGTGACGGTAGGCCGCTCCATCTTCACCATCCCCATTGCCAATATCCGCCAGTCCTTCAAGATCATGCCGGATGAGATTATCCGGGATGAGAACGGCAATGAGATGATTGAGCGCATGGACAGCTTTTATCCCGTAGTAAGGCTCCATCAGTTCTACAACATTGACACGGATATTGTCAATCTGGAAGAGGGGATCCTTCTGTGGGTAGAGACCAGCGACCGCTCCTTCTGCCTGTTCGTAGATGAGCTGGTGGGCGAGCAGCAGGTTGTGGTAAAGCCTTTCCCGGCTTTCCTGAACTTTTTCGAGCTTAAGAATTACGGATTCGCCGGCTGCACCATCCTGGGCGACGGCAATATCAGCATTATCCTTGATATTCAGAGCCTTTACTCGGCGGCTCTTGAGAATTCACAGTAGAAGGGAGGAATTATCATGTCTGAACAGCTTAACAATCAGGACCTGCAGGATATGTCCGATGTAGATGTAGAGGAGGAGACTTCCACTATAGAGCGTTGCCTCACCTTCGAATCAGGAGATCTTGTTTTGTACATCAGTACCAACTATGTGATCGAGATCATCAACAACCACACGATCACCACTCTTCCTATGATGCCTTCCTACATCAAAGGCATCATCAACTTGAGGGGGCAGATCCTTCCTGTTGTGGATATCCAACAGCTCATGGGCAAATGCGATCCCGACTGTCCGGAAAAGACCTGCATCATTGTCCTGGATATTGACTCGGTCTCACTGGGAATCCTGGTGGATTCGGTTCGCCAGGTGATCGACATCGACTTAAACAATGTGCGGCCTATCCCGCTTAAGCGGCAGCAAAAACTTCTTAACGGGATGGTGACCATGGAGGATGGAAGCGTCTTTATGTCTATTGACTGCCAGGCCCTGGCCACTCCTCAGTAAACCTCATGCCGCGTTCTGGGCATCACCATGAATGTAAGGGTTTACTGTGTAATCTGAATCGAAAAACCGCCTCTGGCGGCTTTTCGGCGTAGAGGGGGAAAACTGTTTTGGGCGGTCTCCTGACTGCCCAATGACTGTATCATCTGTGCCGTCCCGCAAGATGGCTGCTTATTATATATATTATATATAGAAACAGGGGGGATTATCATGCTGACATTGACTGACAGCGATTTTCAACGCCTTTACACATATATTAAACAACACTATGGAATTGATTTGAGCAAGAAAAAGCAGCTTATCGTAAGCCGCCTTTCCCACACGCTCTCTTCCAAGGGCTATAGAGATTTCAGCGCGTATGTAGATGACATTATGTCAGGCCGGGACCCGGATATGGTCACCGCCATGCTGAATAAACTCACCACCAATTATACTTATTTTCTCCGGGAAGAGGATCATTTTAAATACCTGTGGGATGTTGTGCTCCCTGATCTGGAGAAAAAGCACGCCAAGGACAAAGTCCTGTGCATCTGGAGCGCGGGCTGCTCTTCCGGGGAAGAGCCCTATACCATCTCCATGTATCTGAAAGAGTATTTCGGGGCCCAGGCCTCCCAGTGGGATACCAGGGTTTTGGCCACGGATATTTCTCAGAAGATCCTCAACACAGCCATGACTGCCTCCTACAACGATGAGAGCCTTTCCTCTCTTCCCGCTACCTGGAAGCAGAAATATTTTGTCAGAAAGGATGGAAACTATACGGTCGCTCCCGCTATCAAACAGAACGTGATCTTCCGGACTTTCAATCTGATGGATCCCATCCAGTTTAAAAAGAAGTTTGACTTGATCTTCTGCCGGAATGTTATGATCTATTTTGACCAGCCTACCAAAGATGCTCTGGTTCGCCGATTTTACAATGCCACGGTTCCGGGAGGACATCTTTTTATCGGCCACTCAGAAGGTTTGACCAAAGCCACCTGCCCTTACGATTATATCCAGCCAGCCATATACAAAAAGAAGTAGGCATAAGATGGTAAAGAAAGAAGGTTAAATTATGCAACAGAAAATCCGAGTAATGGTGGTAGACGATTCTCTCGTATTCCGGACCTGGCTGATGCAGAGCCTTTCGGCGGACCCCCGCTTTGAAGTGGTGGGCTATGCCGTCAACGCTCTGGACGCCAAGGGTAAGCTTCCTCTGCTGAAACCGGATATCATGACCCTGGACATTGAGATGCCTGGGATGTCCGGACTGGATTTTTTAAAAGAGGTTCTTCCCTCCCAACCCGTTCCCGTGATTCTGGTGTCCTCCCTCAATGTGCGGGTGTTTGATGCCCTGGCTGCCGGTGCCGTGGATTTTGTCCGCAAGCCGGAGGAGGGACAGCGGGAGGCGTTCTTGAGAAACCTGATGGCAAAACTGACCATAGGCAAAAACGCACGGGTCCGTCTGCCTCAGTCAACAGCCGCTTCTGCCGGGGTCAGGACCACCGCTTCCATGGCCCGGGGCAACACCATGTCTCTTCCCACAAGTTCTGCCTTTGACTTAGTCGCCATCGGCGCGTCCACAGGCGGAACCGAGGCTATCCTGGAAGTGGTCCGCCATTTTCCCGCCAAGATGCCGGGAATTGTGATCACTCAGCATATGCCTCCCGGGTTTACATCCATGTATGCGGAGCGTCTCAACCGCATCTGCAAGCTGGAAGTGAAGGAGGCCGCTCACGGAGACAAGATCCGTCCGGGCCTGGTGCTTTTAGCCCCCGGCGGCCTTCAGATGCGGGTGGTGCGTCTGGGAACCGGCTACAGCGTCAGCTGCACATCTGAGACAAAGGTCAGCGGCCACCAGCCTTCCGTGGATGTGCTCTTTGACTCCGTGGCCGCCACTGTGAGAAACCGGGCTATCGGTGTAATCCTGACCGGCATGGGCGCTGACGGCGCCGCGGGTATGCTTCGGATGAGAAAGGCCGGGGCCTACACCATCGGACAGGACCGGGATTCCTGTGTGGTCTATGGGATGCCCATGGAGGCTTACAAGATCGGGGCTGTGTGTCAACAGGCACCTTTAGGCAACATCGCCCAGGTAGTCTTAGGACGTCTCGCTATGGCGTGACACAACGAATTTGGAGGATTGATCATACATGTCCCCTGACATATGGACAAAGCGCAAAAAAAGAAGTTTTGATGCCGCTCCCGTTTCCCGCTCCACCGTGATTCCGCCTCCAGGCAGGCAGTCGGAATCCGGAAAGCCCGCGAAGAGCCGCACAGAGCTTCTGATCACAGGGGGGATTTTGACAGCGGCCGCCACTTTGACCTTTAGCCTGTTGGCCTATTTCCGTCCTTTTTCTTCCGGAACGGTACAGACGGCTGTAAACAACTTCTCTGGTTATATTTCCCAGCTTTTTACCAAACCGGAGGAGCCTGTGACTGAGCCCGGCTTTCTGTCCCAGGAAGAACCGACGATGTCTGAGGAGACGGAGGAAGGAAGCCGCCAGGAGCAGCCGGAGGAGATCTCCCAGATGGTTCGAACCGATGAACTGGGAGAGATTTCCGACATGAACGCGGAATCTGTGTTCCCGCCTCAGGACACCATCTATTCCTGTATGCTGGACACTGCCATGGGACCTCTTCTCTATTACAACCAGGGAGATATCCGATGGAAAGAATATCTCTACGGCGGTCAGGACCGCGTCAGCAAGTATGGCTGCGGTCCCGTGTGTGTTGCTATGATCATCAACAGCTTCTCCTCCCAGGGCGTGACCCCTGTGGAGATGGCGGACTGGTCTGCCGCCAATGGTTACTATGCCCGCCAGAGCGGTTCTTATCACGGCCTGATTCCGGGAAGCCTCTCCGCCTTTGGACTTCAGGTGGAAAGTGTAACGGAGCGCACGCCGGAGCGTGTATCCGAGCTTCTCTCCAGCGGTCATGTGCTTGTGGCTCTTATGGGAAAGGGAAGTCTGACCCAGAACGGCCACTTCATCATCATTGCCCAGCTGTGCGGCAACGGCAATGTATATATCGCCGATCCCGCCAGCTATGAGAACAGCACCAAGGAGTGGGATCTCCAGCTTTTGATGAATGAACTGAAACGCAGCTATGACAGCGGAGGGCCGCTGTGGGCTGTGTCGTACAGGGACGGGGAGATACCCTGAAGGTTTTTAGAATTCTTTACCGCCCAGCCGTCGACAGCTGTGGCGTACAGAAACGGGGAGATACTCTTCTGGGTATCTCCCCGTCTCGCTCCGTCATGGCTCAGCTTGTCAAAAGAAGGATATCCTGGGGATCAATCCTGACCCGGATCCTGTCCCCCACTTTCCCGCTCGCGATCTCCTTGTAGGCTTCCCATTGCTCTTTTGGCATCTCAAGCCGCAGCCAGGCATTGGGTGAGTCAGAGACCGCGTTTACAGAGCTGACCATAACCACCATATTGAACACATCTTCCACGATCCGCCGGATCCGGCACTCCATAACATTTTGCGTATCTTTCCGGAGGTCTCCTGAAATCAGATGGATGTAGTGGCTTCTCACTCCGATGTGGGTAATATTCTCCGGCACCCTCCGGCGGCAGTTTAAGCTCACTCCCCAGTCCTTTGCCCAGACCCAGCCATCTCCCCGCTCCTCACCATTTTTCTTAACATCAGCCTCTGCCCCTGAATAATTTTTGCAGCCCGACAGCATGCAGGCGGCCAGTGTCTTCGGTTCCTCAAACATGGTCTTCACCGGCGCCACGGGTGTGGATTTTCCGTTGTCCATGACGCAGACCCTGTCACAGATCCGGTAGATCTCGTCCCGGCTGTGGGATACAAAGAGAGTGGTGCCGGAAAATCCTCTCAGAATATCCATTAATTCCATTTCCAGTTTCCACCGAAGATACCCATCCAGGGCGGAAAAAGGCTCATCTAACATCAGAAGACCTGGCTTTGTCAGAAGGATCCTGGCCAGGGCCGCCCTCTGCTGCTGCCCGCCAGACAGCTGGGATGGACGGTGCCGCTCCAATCCCGTAAGGCAAAATCGCTCCATCATCTCAGCCACCACCGCCCTGGCCTTCTTTTTGTCTTTTTCCACTGTTCTCAGTCCAGCCATGAGATTTTTCTCCACAGTCATGTTTGGAAACAGGGCATAGTTCTGAAACAAAAGCCCTACCCGTCTCTTTTGAGGAGGAAGATCAATTCCCCTTTCCGAATCAAACCATGTGACCCCGTCAAGCTCAATCTTTCCTCTGTCCGGCTTCACCACCCCCGCGACGCAGCGAAGGGTCATGCTCTTTCCGCATCCCGAGGCTCCCAGGATTCCCATGACTCCCTGTCCTGCCTCAAATCTTGTGGAGAGATGAAAGCTTCTGAAATCTTTTTCGATATCCACATACAGGGACATGGTCATCTCCTCTCCTTCCTGTTTTTCTCTTCCAGCATGTTGACCGTCAGGAGCACCACCGCTGAGATCATCACATTTACCACAACCCACTGAAAAGCCAGGGCCTCGTTGTCTGTCCGCCACAGCTGATAGACCGTGGTGGATATGGTGGCCGTTCTTCCCGGTGTATAGCCTGCCAGCATGCTGGTGGCCCCATACTCACCCAGGGCCCTGGCAAATGACAGCACCGCTCCCGCCAGAATCCCCTGGCGGCATGCGGGCATCCGGATCCGCCAGAAGATATAGGTGTTGGAGAGCCCCAGGGTCTGGCCCGAATATGCCAGGGTCTCGTCAAAGCTCTCGAACGCGCCCCTGGCTGTCCGGTACATCAGAGGAAACGCCACCACCGCGGCCGCGAAGATTCCGGAATACCAGGTCATCACCAGCTTTATGCCGAACTGCTCCTGAAACCACATCCCCACAGGCCGCTTTGCCCCAAGAAGAAGCAGCAGGAAATATCCCACCACAGTAGGCGGCAGCACCATGGGCAGGGTCAGGATCACATCCAGGATTCCCTTGACCACCCGGTTCAGCCTGGCAATATAGTAGGCCGCGAAAATGCCTGTAAAAAACACGATCACACTGGAGATCAGAGCGATCCTCAGGGAATTGTAAAGAGGATACCAGTCCATAGCTTCTCTCCTGTTACCTGGCCATGGAGAATCCCACGGACTCAAACACTGCCCCGCAGTCGTCTGTGGTGAGATAATCCAGGAAATCCCGGGCTTCCTGCTGATGTTTTGATATGTTCAGGACAGCTGCCGGGTAGATCACCTGTCCGCACTGATCTTCTTCCGCCTCATCCACCACGGTCAGCCCCGCGGAAAACGCGTCAGTGGCATAGATGATTCCGCAGTCCACGGAAGCTTCCTTCACCTGGGTGGTCACCTCTTTTACATTGGAGCCATAAGTGATCTTGGAATCATTTTCCAGCTGCTCCAAAATACCCAGGGTTGTGAGGATCTCTATGGAATAGGCTCCAACCGGAACATCGTCATTGCCCAGGCAGATCAGGTTCAGCTTGTCTGTCCCCAGATCCTCATAGGAGGTGATCCCTGCCGGGTTGTTGTCCGGGACAGCCAGAACCACCTTGTTCTCCACCAGGTTGAATCGGCTTCCCTCCAGAACAAAATCCAGCCCTTCCGTGTTTACCGACGGGTCCGCCGAGATGTCAAGCTGGTTCATCTGCTTCTGGGCCGCGGAGATGAAGATGTCGCAGTCAGCCCCCTCCTGGATCTGGGTCTTTAAGGTTCCGGAGGAGTCAAAGGTATAGATGATCTCCACCTCCGGCCTAATTTCCTTGTACATCTGGGCGATCTCGGTCAATGTTTCGGTCATGGAAGCTGCCGCGAACACGATCAGCTCCACACTCTCTTTCTGAACCGCCTCTCCGTTCTCCTGGACAGCCTGACTCTGTTCCGCCCCGGTGCTCTCCTGGACAGTCTGGCTCTGGGCCGCCCCGGCACTTTCCTGGACAGCCTCGGTGCTCTCCTGGACAGCCTGGCTCTGGGCCCCGCTCCCGGCCCCGGTGTCCGCCGCTTTCTGGCCACTTTGGCATCCGGCCAGAGCTCCTGCCGTCATCATCGCCGCCATCATCACTGCCGCCGCGCGTCTTCTCTTCATCATGGACTCCTCCTTGTTCTCCATATGGATATGTATTTTATTTTCGAACGCTTTTAAAAAATCGTTCGGTTGCGAAATTTTTACGCTGTTTCAGGACAGGGAAGGCTTTCCCTCCAGCTTCCGCCAGTTGGTGGCCCCTTTCCCTGATAAACCCCAAACAAAACTATCATTCTTTTCTCCCGCACTCCCCGGCTGTTCCCCGAAGGATCTCAAGGCCGTGGGCCAAGGGCTCAAGGATAGATTCCAGGCTTTCCTTAACCGCCTTGGGACTTCCCGGCAGATTGACGATCAGGGTCTTTCCCCTGATTACCGATACTCCCCGGCTAAGCATGGCCCGGCTTGTGACCTCCATGGACTTGTAACGCATATATTCCGCGATCCCCGGAGCGTTCCGGTCCGCCACCTCCATGGTGGCCTCCGGCGTCTGATCCCTCATGGAAAATCCTGTTCCGCCGCTGGTGACCACCAGATCCACCTGCCGTCCATCTGCCAGACGCTTCAGCTGGGTCTTTAAAAGGGCCGGTTCGTCCGCAAGGATCATGGCCTCCACCACCTCATAGCCGGCCTCCTCCAGCAGCCGGACCGCCGCGGGTCCGCTTTCATCTGTCCGCTCCCCCTTAGCGCCCTTGTCGCTGAGGGTGATCACTGCCGCCGTAAAGGCCCTTTTAGGGTCAGGAGGCACAACTGTCAGCACATCTCCCACAGAAATGTCCCCCTCTTTCAGGACTTTGGCAAACACCCCCTCGTGAGGCATAACGCACTCTCCCATGCGCTTAAAGATAGCGCAGTGGCTGTGGCATTCCTTTCCGATCTGGGTCATCTCAAGCTCCGCTGTGCCCACCAGGAAATGGCTTCCCACGGGAAGGCTTTTAAAATCAATGCCTTCCACCACCAGATTCTCCCCAAAGGCCCCGTGATCCACATTGGCCCCTTTCTCGTTAAAGGCTTTTACCTTGTCATAAGAAAGAAGGCTGATCTGGCGGTGCCATCTGCCCGCGTGAGCGTCTCCCTCGATACCGTGATTCGGACGCACATGGACCCGGTCTGTGCCGTGTTTTTCCGTACCCTTTTTCTCGCTGACACAGACTGCCTTTACTGTTCCTGTCAACATAATTTATCCTCCATTTCCCCAGATTGTTCAGTTGTCTGCCATGCCTCGCTTAAGCCTCAGAGCCTTCCCCAAAAACAGGTTCCTGGACCCTGGGATTTACATATTCCCCGCTCTTTCCGCCTGTCTTTTTCTCCAGATAAATCTGTCCGATCTCCATGGATTTGTCCACAGCCTTACACATATCATAGATCGTCAGAAGCGCTGTGGAAACTCCGGTGAGGGCCTCCATCTCCACCCCCGTCTTTCCCGTAACCCGGGCCGAGCACACTGCCTGGATCTCATTGGTTTCTTTCTTCATCTCAAAATCCACGGTCAGCTTTGTCAGATTCAGGATGTGGCACAGGGGAATCAGCTCTGAGGTCTTCTTGGCTCCCATAATGCCTGCTATGCGGGCCACGGAAAGAACATCTCCCTTTTTCATCTCACCCCGTGCCACCATGTCAAAACACTCGGGGCTTAAAAAAATGCTCCCTCTGGCCACAGCCTCACGCCTTGTGTCCTCCTTCTCTCCCACATCCACCATCCAGGCGTTTCCCTGTGTGTCAAAATGTGTAAATTCCATGTTATCCTCCGATCCTGACCATGTTTTCATGTTCCGTCATGTGCTCCGGGTCCTCGAAGCAGTGGGCCGTAGGTTTTCCCCATATGGCCTGTGTCATGGCCTCAAGAAGCCGGGCTTCCTTTTCTTTCAGACTGCCCCTTCCTCTCAGTATTTTCCTCAAATCCACTCCGTCTTCATAGCACAGACAGCTCTTTAAGTACCCCTGGGAGGTCAGCCGTACCCGGTTGCAGTCTGAGCAGAATTTTCCGTGAAGGGCGCTGATGAGACCAATGCTTCCCTGAAATCCTGGTATTTGGTAATATACCGCGGGGCCGTTTCCGTGAATTCGCCTGTCCTCTTTCATGTCCGGGTACCGTTCCATCAGCCAGGCCAGAAGCTTGTCATGGTCAACTGACCGATACTGCCTCCCATAGCCAATGGGCATCACCTCAATAAAACGCACATCTATGGGATATTTTACGGCCAGTTCCAGCAGCTCCTGCCAGCCAGGGCCATCATAGCGGCAGCCCAACTGCCCGGCCATGTCTTTTAAATCCAGGGAAACCGCGTTAATCTTTACGGGAATCTGCCTGTCGCCCCGGATTTTTACCGTCTTTTCCAGGACTCTCAAAACAGCTTCCAGATCCCCTCCCCCTGTCAGGGCCCTATACAGCTTTGGATCCAGGGTGTCCAGGCTGATGTTGATGCCGTCGACCCCGGCAGCTATAAGCTCTTCTAAATATCTCTCCAGCAAAATGCCGTTGGTGGTGATGGTGACCTTTTCAATCCCCTTTATGTCCTTCAGCATTCGGATAAAGTCACAGCAGCCCAGCCTCACCAGAGGCTCTCCTCCTGTGACCTTGATTTTGCTGACCCCAAGAGAGGCGGCCCATGCCGCGATTTCGGCGCATTCTTCCAGGGTAAGGATCTCCTCCATGGGCACACACTTTACACCCTCAGGCATGCAATAGCGGCACCGCAGGTTGCAGCGGTCGGTAATGGATATCCTCATATAATCGATTTGCCGTCCCAAGTGATCTCTCAAAATTATACAACCTCCAAAAGCACGTCTACCGCGCCGCCGCAGACCATTCCCTCATCCTCAGCGTCAGTGCCTGTCATATCCACATGGCACAGTTTTTTATTCTGGCTGTCACCTTCCGCCTCCTGGCTGGACCGGATCATGTGCAGCGCCTGACGGATCACGGCACCCTCCATGCAGCCTCCTCCTATGGTCCCCATACACCTGCCGTCGGGGAGCACCAGCATCTTTGTCCCTGTATCCCGGGGAGCGGAGCCTTTGCGTGTCACGATGGTAGCCAGCACCCGGGCCTCCTGCCCGTGTCCTTCTGTGTCCGGATTCAGGATCTGGCGCATCATTTCCCTTGAATAGCCGCAGGTCCGCCTTTTCCGGTTTTTCACCTCAATGATCTGAGCCATGATGGCTACGCCGATCTCTTCTGGTGTCTCCGCCCCGATATCCAGGCCAATGGGGCTGTAAAGCTGGTCCAAAACCGCCGGATCCCCTCCTCTCTCTATAACGCTTTCCTTTACAGTGGCCACCCTGCGCCGGCTTCCGATCATGCCGATGTAGGCGTGTTTTTTTCTCACGATCCGCTCAAGGCATGTCTGATCATGGCGATGGCCTCTGGTGACTATGACAAAATAAGTGTTTTCATTTCCCTCAATCCTGTCCAGCCCCTGGTCAAAAGACTCACACAGGACGTTGGTGGCCCCTGCCCGTCTGGCATTATCCGCGAACTGAGGTCTGTCCTCCAGCACAGTCACCTTACACCCCATCATCAGGCCGATCCGGATCACAGGTATGGACACATGGCCTCCTCCGCAGATCACCAGCTCCAGTTCCTGTCCAAGCCAATCCAGAAACACCTTGATTCCTTTAACCTCAACCAGCCCTTTCCGGCTGTCCCGGCTCACTGCCTCCAAAAGCTCCTCCCTGTTTTCAGAAAAAAATCCGCCTTCCTCTGACTCCCACACCAGACATCCTTCTGAAAACAATGCCCTCTGTCCAAACCCGGGACCGTCAAGGGCCACGGCTGTCATATTCTTTTTGCCGGGATCACATTCCGCAACCGCTCTGTAAAAATCCAACATAAATTTCCTTTTCCTCTCTCTTCTCAATCAGGAAGGGAAAACTTCCCCCCGCGGCCCATGGGGCCGACATATTCCCTGCTTCCCCCGCAAATCAGACGGACCTATCAGCTCCCCTTGCCGAACCCGCAGTTGGGGAACGTACACACCGGACAGCCGAGACACAGTCCGCCCTGTCCTAAAGCCGCCAGCTCCCGGGGAAAGATCTGGTCATCCGCCATAACCCTTGGCAGCACCAGGTCAAAAATGGTGCGCTTCGCGTACATGACACATCCCGGCAGGCCCATAATAGCCACTGTCCTCTCCTGCCCCTGAGCTTTCACCTCATAGTAAGCCAGAAGGAACATGGCTCCCGGCAGCACCGGTGCCCCGTAGGCTACCAGTCTGGCCCCTGTATTTTTGATGGCCAGGGGGGTCTTGTCGTCAGGGTCCACGCTCATGCCTCCTGTGCAGATAACCACATCCGCCCCTTTCCCGATCATCTCCAGTATGGAGGCTGTAACCTTTTTGTCGTCATCGTTCCATGTCACATGATCGATGACCTCTGAGTCGAATTCCCCCAGCTTCTGCCGGATCACCGGGGTGAAGGTGTCCTGGATCCGCCCGTAAAATACTTCATTTCCCGTGGTCACAATGCCAACTTTCTTGTGGGTAAATGGCAGAAGCCGCAAAATAGGCTTTCCGCCTGTGGCCTCCATGGCGGCTTTCCTGGCCCGCTCCATCTTGTCCTCCCGGATTACCAAGGGGATGATCCTGGTTCCTGCCAGCTTATCCCCTTTCTTTACAGCAAAGTTGCCGTGGCGGGAGGCGATCATCATCTCCCCGAAGCTGTTCACCGCCTTAAGCCCCTCATTGTCCACCTTCAAAAGCCCGTCCCGCTCCGCCACAAGCTCGATCTTGCCCTCTTTTACCTCCGAGCAGCTCATGTGCTCTCCCCGGCACATGGCGCAGAGGATCTGGGCGGCGTCATTTTCGTGGAGAATCCCCTCCTCCTGCTCCCACACGTAGAGCTGGTCTTTGCCCACGCTGAGGAGCACAGGGATATCCTCCTTTGTCACAACATGGCCTTTTCGAAAGACCGCGTCCTTGGTGACTCCTTTGATGATCTGGGTAATGTCATGGCACAGAACCGCGCCTTCCGCATCCACTGTTGGGATCAATTTCATCTCATTGTCCTCCATCTGTCTCTATTCGTATCAGGCTCTCGATCTTTTTGGCCTGTATGTATCGTCTCTCGTGGGCCGCCAGGGCCTCCTCCCTGTCCTCTGCCTCCGCGCACCGCCTTCTGCTATCCTCAAACCGCCGCTCCAGGGTCACGGCCCTGTCTCCCTGGACCATTTTGTCCGCCAGGTACACCACAGCCGCCTCCAGCCACAGAGCAGGAAGGGTTTTGTCAAATTCTCCAAAACAGGGGCATTCTAAGTCGTGATGATAACGGATAACCTCCGCCACCTTGGGATATCCCTCCCGCAAAAGAATGTCCCCGCCCTTCCTGGGGTGGTCTGCTTCTGCCCGGGCCACGTCGTGGAGCAGGGCCCCGCTTCTGATGATCCTCAGATCCACATTCCTTCCCGAGTTTACAAGCCTTTCTCCTATGGCCTCCGCCTGGCGGCAGACCGCCTCACAGTGCCTTCTCACAGGCTCCGGCGTAGAGTAATGGTTCCAGATCCGGCGGCATTCCCGGTCATCCGGCGCTCCCTGGGGCATGACCCCGATTTCTTCCGCCACCATCTGCCCATCCTCTCTGATCCGGATCCGGCTGAACCCTCCGTAGGGCTGAGGCAGGCCGCGGCTGGTTTTCAGAGGCGTTCCCGTGATGTCCGCGAGAAGACAGCTGTTGATACCTCCGTGAGCCACGCAGATCACGTCTTTTGTGGTCTGAGACAGGAGACGCTTTACGGTCTTACGGATCCTCACAAGCCCTTCTTCCCGGCTCTCCCCTGTGTCCGGCCAGGATTCCAGAGTCTTTTTCAGCTGATCCATGGGGACATTCTCCCACTCTCCCATGTTCAGCTCTTTTAAGCCTTCCTCCACACCCACCGGCAGGCTGTCTCCCGCCAGAAGCCTTGCCGTCTCTCTCGCCCTTGTCAGAGGACTGGCAAACACCGCTGCCCCCTGCTGTATCAGGGATTGAAAATATGTCCCCAGCTCTCTTCCCTGCTCCTGTCCTCTTTCATCCAGAGGAAGATCAGTCCAGCCGATACACCGGCGGATCCCTCCGGGAAAATCCACATGTCCGTGGCGGACCAGATACAGATTCCTCATATTAAAATCCTTTCCCCATATGTTTCTGATAGGCCTGGTCTGTAAAATCCCGCACCTCTGCCACCATGTTCTCGTAGGCTTCTATCAGCCTCTCCCCCTTTGGGGTCAGCACAGAACCGCCGCCGCCGCTGCCGCCGGTCCACCTCCTCACCACCGGAAATCCCAGCTGCTGCTCCAGCTGCTTTACCATCTTTCTCCCCTTGCTGTAGGAGATGTCCATGTGGAGGCAGGCCTCCTGGAGAGACCCGGTCTGCCCGATCCAGCTCAGAAGCTGCTGGGCCACTGGGCCATAAAAAGGCTCGCTGGCGGTGAGCCGCACCTGGATCTGGGGGCGGATGGGGTAGCCCTGGCCTCTCTGGTAATTCCAGTCCAGCAGCTCCTGGTACTGCTCTCTTGTATCTAAGTCCCGGTAGATCCCCTCATCGTCCACCTCCACGTTGGTGATGGCAATGCCGGAATGCTCAATAGCGCCCCGCAGCCCTCCCGGCCCATCATAGCCGCACAGCTCCTCCGCCACCTGGCTCCACAGCATAATGGGATGTCCCGGCTCCCCGTGGCACATGGTCCGGATAATGGGGGCATCGATCATCAGCTGCTGCCGTATGGTATCCGGCATAATGGCCGGAAGGTCAATGGGAAGGATCATCAGACGCTCACAGTCCCCGCTGATGGACTGGATGCCAATCTGAACGGAATCAAACATCTGCGTCTCCTGATATCGTTCGTTTTCCGCGAATCGTACGCCCGCAAAAGAAAGGTGCTGCCGCAACTCTTCACCTCTGTATCCGGTCACCACCACCACTGGGTCAAGGCCCATGTCTTTTAACATGGCCACCATATGGCGGGAGATCGTGGAATTTCCGAAAGGAAGCATGGGTTTAAAGGCCTCCATGCGGGAGGATAACCCGGCTGCCACCAGCACCGCGCCTGTTGACTTCATTCTGTGTTTCGTTCCCCTTTCTCTGGCTGGTATTTGTTACATTATACAAGAGAGACTTAAGTAAAACAAGTAGTATAGGATACATTTTACAAAAACAGTATCACTACAGCAGCCTCTCCTGATGCCGTCTCAGCCGCTCTATATCGCGGATACAGTAAAACCCGTTGATCTGCTCGATCAGGGACATCTCCTTCAGCTCCTTGATGGCCCGCACCGCCGTGACCCGGTTGATGCCCAGCAGGTTGGACAAAAGCTGTTGGCTGATCTTTTCCCTGATCAGCACCTTCCCGTCGTAGGGCATCCCGTAGCGGTCAGCGAAAATCAGAAGAAGATCGCAGATTTTCCATCCCGCGTTGTGGAAATTGGCATGGCGGATCTGATCCATGGATGAGAAAAATTTGGTAGCCAGAGACTCCATAATATCCATGGAGACTTCCGGGTCTGTGTTGACGGTGTTTAACAGCGTCTCCTTGTCAATACACACCAGCTCCGACGGCCGCGCGGTCTTAAAGGAGATGGGGGATGCGTAGTCGAAAAGAAGATTCGCCTCCAGGAGAAGGGAATTCTGCTCATTGAAATTGTAGATCCTCTCTTCCCCGTTAAGGGTATATTCGTAGGCTACCACCCGTCCGTACTTGACAATATAGCAGTACCGGGGCTTTTCCCCTGCCTGAATCAGAATATGATTTTTGGGAAACTGTTTTTTCTCTCCCAGTTTTTCCAAACGGGTGATTCCCCTGGGAAGGTACAGCAGACGGGAGACAAACTCCCTGCGCGGAACCGGTATCTTATTGTTATCTGGCTGTTTCATGACCCCTCAACTTTCCTGTGTATCTTCTGTATTCATGCGTTCTCTCTGACATATGGGTTGTCGTCTTTAAGTCTATTGTACTATTGTTACATTTCAGACGCAAGTAATAAATGTTATATATGTGACATATGCTACAAGATTCGTCTGAATTTTTCAGCGGGAATGTAGCACAGATTTCTTGCGTTTTTTCTTATTATGGAATATGCTGTATCCATTGAACGCAAATACTTACGAGAAAAAAAGGAGACTCCATGAAAACCATCATCATACTGGGGGCCGGCCAGTTTGGGCAGGCCTGCGCCAACCTGATCAACACTGCCAACACAAAGCTTCTGGCTTTTGGGGACAACAGCGCCTCTTTGCGGGGAACCTGTGTGGGAGGAATTCCTGTCCTGTCTGTAGAGAAGGCTGTGGAGCTAAAGCCGGACTACGGGCTTATCGCGGTTGTTGACGAAACCCGGAGCTCACAGCTGCGAAATCAGGCCCAAAAAGCCGGATTCCAGGGAATTTTCCTGCTTCTGGGCCAGCTGTACCGCAGGTTTGATATCCGGTCAGCCACACTCCACCCCATAGCCCACCGGCTGATAAGCCAAAGGGTTCCCGGAGATGTGGCTGAGCTGGGAGTGTATAAGGGAGACCTGGCCTGGCAGATGAACGCTCTACTTCCTGACCGGACCCTTCATCTCTTCGATACCTTTGAGGGCTTTGACGCCCGGGATATCCAGGAAGAGTCCAGACAGGGGTTTTCCCGGGCCAGGGATGGGGACTTCGGGGACACCAGCCTTGCCTTTGTCCGAAGCCGCCTTCCCCACCCGGACAAGGCCCTGTTTCACAAAGGCTTTTTTCCAGATACCACAAAGGGACTGGAAAACTGCCGCTTTGCTCTGGTCAGTCTGGATGCTGACCTCTACGCCCCTGTCCTGGCGGGACTTGAGTACTTTTATCCCCGCCTGAGCTCCGGCGGCATGATTGTCCTCCACGACTACAATAACCGCCGCTTCCGGGGAGCCGCCCAGGCGGTAGAGGATTATGAAAAGGCCCATGGCCCTCTGGCCCTGGTTCCACTGTGCGACCTGCATGGGACTGCCGTGATTGTGGGGAGATAACGTACCCCATTGTGTAAGAGGCCCTTCCCCTAGTGCCGGGGCGGGGCCCCTTTAGCGTCCATATTTCCTCTCCGCCCCGTGTACAAAAAACAAGGGGGGCTGCCGCAAAGCCAGCAACCCCCTGTCTCTTAAACTCCCCTCAATCTCCCAACATTCTATGAATCGGAATACACCACTTCCACAATATGCTCGTTGGAGTGGGAATCCTTCCACCCGTCTCTCGCTTTCATCTCCTGGATAGCCCGGTCCACATAGGACCCTTCTTTACAACGGATCTGAGGAAAATACTGTTTACTCTCCACCACATGGGTGAATCCGAAGTTGCTCTCAATCTTCTTCACCAGGGCGTCTTCTCCCAGCTCTTCCACACTGTCCGGCACGCGGATATACTCCAGGTTCAGGCATCCATTGACCGTGTAATTTCCAATCCTTTTCACTCCGTCCGGGAGAACCAGGCCAGTCAGCTTCTTGTTTTGATAAAAGGCCTGGTTGGCGATCTCCGTGACCCCTTCCGGAACCAGGATCTCGCCCTGGCAGTTTTTCCCGTCCTTTACAACGCCGTTGTCGATGACCAGACCATTTTCCAATGTTCCATTTAACATGTGGCTCATCTTCCTTTCTTTCCGCCAAAAAACTACTTTCCAGCCTCCATAACCCTGTTATAGATGGCATCCTTGCACATAAAGATCTTATATTCGTTTCCGCTCATGGCAAAGGCATGGTTCATGGCAATCTCCCCCGCCTCACTGGCAATCTCCCCCGTGATCTTCTTTCCGGTCAGATAGGCTTCCACCTCCGGCAGTTCATAGGGCACCGGAGCCACGCCTCCAAGGACCAGGCGGCAGCTCTCCACCGTACCGTCCTTTACCTGGAAGTCGCTGGCCAGAGAGACAATGGCAAAGTCAATGGCATTGCGGACACGGCGCTTGTCATAATGGGTGCTGCCGGATGCTTTTGGCACCTGGATCTCCGTCACAAGCTCTCCCCTGTGAAGGATATTCTGTACGGCCAGTTTGGAGGTGAACAATTCTTTTGCGGAAAGCTCTCTCTGTGTGGTGATGATCCTGGCATTTTCCATCACCAGCACCGGCATGATATCCGAGGGATTTACCGCGTAACAGGCGCACCGCAGACAGCGGCAGGCTTCCTGTTTTGCCATGTCCTGGTCCAGAGAGCTCCGGTCCTCCCCTGTAAGACTCCTCTCTGATGCCGGAAGCTCCCTGAGCCTGACCGCCTTGGTCCTCTCCACCCCTTCCACATCAAAGGTGGTAAATCGTTCCGCCGCCCAAGTTCCCGCTTCTTCTGTCTTATGCCGGTTTTCGTCTTCCCCGGCCATTAAGTCCCGGTTCATGGTCATAGCCGCTTTCCGCCCCGCGGCGATGGCGCGGATAGCCAGATCTGGCCCGGTTACCGCGTCGCCTCCCGCGTAATAGCCTTCTGCCTTGGTTCTTCCTGACTCCAGGTCCGCGGCGATGAGTCCTCTGGAGGTTTTCATCTGGGAGGACAGACGTTCTCCCAAAAAGCTGATATCCACCTTCTGCCCTGTGGCCAGGATAATAAAGTCTGAGGACAGCTCCATGGTGTCTTCCTCATCATAGCTTGGAGCAAAACGTCCGTTTTCATCCCGGACAGAGACACACCTTTTGGCCAGAAGCCCTCTTACCTCTCCTTCAGACTCCAAAACCTTCCCAAGTCCCCAGCCATTGTGGAGCTCTACGCCTTCCTCCACGGCCATCTGGATCTCTTCTTCGGAGGCAGGCATCTCCTCCCGCCGCTCTAAGCACACCAGCTTCACGCTCTTCGCTCCCAGGCGGCAGGCTGTGAGAGCCACGTCCATGGCCACGTTTCCGCCGCCGCACACCAGCACGTTCTCTCCCATGGCCTTCTCTAAGTAGGTGTTCACTTCTTCCAGGAAATTTAATCCGAACTCTGTTAAGTTCTCCCCCTCCAGGCCCAGCACTGGCTGGGACCAGGCTCCTGTTCCGAAATACACGGCATCATTGTCAGCCTTGATCCGCTCCACTGTCACATCTTTTCCCACAGTGGTATTCATGACAAAGCGGATTCCCATCAGGTTCTCCAGGGCCTGGCAGAACTGGTCCACAAGGTCTTTTAGAAGGCGGTAATGGGGAATTCCGTAGCGCAAAACGCCTCCAGGTTTTTCGTGGGAATCGTAAACCGTAACCTGGTGCCCCGCTTTTCTCAGATAAAACGCCGCTGTCAGGCCTCCCGGCCCCCCGCCGATGACGGCGCACTTCTTTCCCGTCTCCTTGTCAGGGGCTTTATAGTAATCTTCCTTATGCTTTAAAATATAGTCTCCAAGAGTCCGCTCCACCGCCGGGATGTTCACGCTCTCCCCATATACACTCTGGTTGCAGTGTTCCATGCAGCCGTGAGGGCAGACCCTGCTGGTCATCATGGGCATTGGATTATATTGGAAAAAAATGTCCGCTGCCCCGGCCCAGTCATTTTCCCGGATCCTGGCCATATATCCCGGGATATCGGTTCCTGCCGGACAAGCGTGCTGGCAGGACGAACCGCCTGTGCACATGCCTCCGAAAATAGAGTGGTACCTGTTTTCTCCCGCGATGGCATAACAGGTGTCCCCGCCTTTTCTCTTGCACTCCAGCCTTCCTCCGATGGAGTCCGGGTAGCGGTAATACCAGCAGCGCACATCCTGGCACACATTGCCGCCTATGGTGGCTGTATTTCGAATCAGCGGCGAGGCCACGGAATAGGCAGCCTCTGCCAGGGCCTGGCAGTGATCTTTAATCAGCTGGCTTTCGGAAATCTCCTTTAACGTGGTTCCGGCTCCAATGGCCAGCATCCCCTCTTTTTCTTCTATGTATCTGCTTCCGACAATCCCCTTTAAGCTCACCACCGCCTCAGGGTAATCAGGAAGCAGGCCATCCTTCAAGGTGCCCAGAAGATCCGTTCCGCCGGCAATGGGCTCTGCGGCTCCATTTCCTTCCTGTATCACCCGGCTTGCCTCCTCATAGCTCCGGACTTTGATGTGATCAAATTTCTTCATTTTCTTCCTCCTCGTTTATGGGTGCCGCCCCCTCACCTGCCGGTTGGGGGCAGGTGGTTTACCTTCCTCCTTGGATCTTGCCCATGGCCCGCAGCACAACGGTTGGGGAACAGGGGTATTCTGTGATCTCATGGCCAATGGCGTTGCTGACCGCCATCAGGATGGCCGCCGGAGCCGGAGAAGGGGTGATCTCCCCAAATCCCAGGGCGTGGAATGCCTCAGAATCAAACTCGCTCTCCAGAAGCACTGTGTCAAAGGGCGGGAATTCATTGAATGTCCTCCACTTATAATCGATCATATTGCCTGTCATGAACCGTCCCAGCTTCTTATCCATAACCATTTCCTCAAAAAGCCCTGTGTCTCCGCCGGCTGAGCCAAAGGACCCTTCCGCCTGCATGCGGATATTGATGGGATCAATGATCTGCCCCACGTCTGACCCCTCCAGGGCATGGATCAGTTTGGCCTCCCCGGTCATTAAGTTGACTTCCACATCAGCCAGGTACAGGGCAAAGTTGGGCTTGTCAAAATTCTGTTTGTATTTGGCGGAACCGGTAATGGTCATCTCCGGTGTGCCGCACACAGCGATCCAGGGAAGCCTCACTTCCGGACGGCTCTTAGCAAACACCAGGAAATTCTCTGTGTCCAGATCCTCCACATTGGCGTTCAGCTTCACAGCCGCCATCTCCAGAAGCTGACGGCGGGCGTCATTGGCGGCCCGGACCGCCGTGGTTCCCATAGTGATGGTTCCTCTAGAGCCGATCATGCCGGCATCATACCCAGTGGCATGGGTATCCGGATCCACCACCTGCACTCCATCCAGGGGCACCTTCATCACCTCGGCCACCATCTTCTGCACCGCGAATCTCTGAGCGCCCCCGGTCTCTCCCACGCACAGCTCCAGGGTCACGCTTCCGAATGGATGAAGCTTCACCATCCCCTCCGTGGGGTCCTCGCCGATATCCGCGTTTCCGTGGACACCAACTCCCACGCCTCTGGCATACCGTCTATCCTCACTAACCCAGTAGGGCTTCTCCCAGCCCTTCCATTTATCTTTCCAGCCAAAAGCCCTGGCGCTCTCCTCAAATGCCTTTGTGTAGTCCACGGAGTGGACTTCCCACCACAGATTATCCCGCCAGATATACCGGTCTCCGGCTTTGACAAAATTTTTCTTAAATACCTCCAAAGGATCCATCCCTGCCTTGCGGATCACCGTGCACACCATGGGCACCAGAACGCTTTTGCATTCCTGTCCTCCAAACCCCCGGATGGGTGCCTGGGAGGAATGGTTGGTGGCCACCAGCTTGGTATCCAATGCCCAGTTTTTACATTTTCCCAAAAATGCCTGGCATTCTCCAAGGCCTACCGCGGTCATGGCCTGCGCGTATGTAGAGGACATCCCGGAGTCTGTGTACCACATGCCTTCCACCGCGTTGATCACTCCATCCTCTGTCATTCCCACCCGTCCCCGGATCCGGCTACCCTGACGCAATTCGTAGCTTAACAAGTGCTCGGTTCTGTCCATGATAAACTTGCAGGCCCTTCCTGTCAGCTTTGCCATGAGGATGGCCTGGAGGATCATGTGAGGGATCAGCTGCTTGGAGCCATAGGAACCTCCCGCGTGGCAGGCGATAACCCGGACCGCCACACCCGGAATGGAGGCCTCTGTGTTAAACTTCTGCAGATGAGGGGCTCCCCCGTTGTACCACACCGTGACAGCGCTGGGGCTGGTCCACTGGGCAATACAGCCAGGACTCTCAGGCGGAAGTGGATGGGCCATGTTCTCATATTTCATATATCCCTCGTTCACATAGGCAGCCTCCTCAAAGCCCTTTTTTATGTCTCCCACAAAGATCTGGTTAAAAGGCTCCTCGGAAAACGGGGTCACCTTGGGGATCTCATTGCCCGGATACTCCTCATAAAGCTGAGGAGCTCCCGGCTCCAGAGCCTTCTCACAGTCCAGCACAAAAGGCAGCACCTCATACTCCACATCAATGAGCTTAAGGGCCTCATCCCCGATCTCGGCTGTCTCGGCAGCCACCAGCGCCACGCTGTCTCCCACAAAGCGGACCTGGCGGTCCAGCACCCGGCGATGGTTTGGCAGTCCGCATTTCCAATCCGGCGCTTCCTTGTAGGAAGCCGCGCCGATGACTCCCGGCAGCCCTTTGGCCTTGCTTAAATCAATGGATTTGATGAGCGCGTTGGGATGAGGACTTCTCAAGACCCGCACCACCAGCATTCCGGGCATCACCAGGTCATCTAAAAATTTCTGACGGCCAGACACCAGATCATGGGCATCGGCTCGGTTTCCATGTTTTCCAATATATCGGTACTCATGCTCGCTCACCTTTACCGTTTTTTTCATTTCCTCATACATAGCCTTACGCCTCCTTCCTCTTCATCTCCTGAATAAATCCCATAACCGTCCGGATCACCTGATAATGGCTGATGCACCGGCAGTAATTTCCGGACAGAGCCTCTGTCATCTCCTCTTCTGTGGGGTCTGGATTTCTGTCAAGCAGAGCCCGGGTGCTCATGATGATCCCGGGAGTGCAGAATCCGCACTGGAACGCGGAATTGTCCGCGAATGCCTTCTGCAGAGGGCTTAATTCTCCTGTCACCGGATCACACAGCCCTTCCAGCGTTGTCACCGAGCTGCCGTCGCAGTCAGCTGTCAGAACCATACAGGACGCGACCGCTTCCCTGTCCATGATCACCGTACAGCAGCCGCAGGCTCCGTGCTCGCAGCCGCGTTTGGCGGCTGTCAGCCCAAGCCGGTCCCGGATGGTGTCCAGAAGCGTCTCTGACGGCGATACGCATCCCACCCCGTCGCCGATGATAAATTTCCTGGGCACACCGTTGACCGTTATGCATATCTGTTCCAAATGTTCCTTCATTTCCTGTACCTCCTCCTATAATCTGTATCGGCATGCGCCGCTTCCCGTCACCTGCCAATTCGGGGGTACCCTTCCGGTTGTGCCAGGCCACATATCAAAGGCCAGGACAGAGGGACATCCAATTTTGTCCTCACGTCACTGGCCGCGCTACCCACCACCGGAATACCCCGGCAGACCTTGTATGTTGTTGAAATTATTTTATCAGATAAATTCTGACATAAAAAGTATTCTCAACCACATATGTGGTCTACACTACACCTGTTATCTGGCTCCACCTGTTATCCCGGCTACTTGTAAACAGGACCAACTTGTCCGATAATGAGTACAGCTATTATTTTAATGAACAGGAGGTATACCATCTCTATGAAAACCGTGATCATCCTGGAGACAGACCACTTAGGCCTTGCGGTATCTGACCTTTTGAATCCAAAGGAGATGAAACTGGTGGGCATGAGCAATTCCTGCCCAGAGACCTGGAACGTGTTCAAAGACGGGAAAAACCAAGAACTGAAAGATACCATCAACGGTCTTCCCGTGATGCCCATTGACCTGGCTGTATCCCTTCAGCCGGACATCCTGGTCATCGCTGCCGCGGACCCGGAGAAAAGCCATGCCCTGCAGTACATGGCTATCCGCGCCGGATTTGAAAATGATATCCGGTTCATAGAAACCATGATGTCCGAGTTTTCCGTTCGCCGCGCTGTTCTCCGCCGCCTGACCAGACGTCTCGGGACTCTCGGCATCCCCGGCAGCGTCGGGGAGCTTGGCTGCGGCAGGGGCGATGTGTCCTGGCAGCTGAATATCCTTATGCCGGACCGGAAGCTTTACCTTTTCGATACCCTGGATGGCTTTGATGCCAGGGATATTGCCAAAGAACAGTCCCTGGGGTGTTCCAAAGCGGAAACAGGAGAATTTGGCAAGGTGAATGAAGAGCAGCTTCTGGCCCGCATGCCTGTGCCGGAACAGGTAGTGCTAAAAAAAGGCTGGTTCCCTGAGACAGCCTTTGATCTGGAGGAAGAGAAATTCGCGCTGGTTCTTTTAGATGCCTGCCTGTATCAGCCCACCTTCACGGGACTGGAATTTTTCTTTCCCAGGATGAGCCAGGGCGGCGTCATACTTGTCACTGGATACGAAAGCACCAAATACGGCGGTGTACACAAGGCTGTGGAGGATATGGAAGCAAAATACGGCGCTTTTCTGATTCTTCCCCTGGGCGACCTTCACGGTTCTGTGATGATCGTCCGCCCATAACCTCAAAGATCCCATTGTGGCCCCTTGGCCCCACAAAGAAAAGGAGCATTTATGAACTTTTACAAAAATCATTTTGGAATGATCATCTCGTCCGTAGTGGCAATCTGTATTTCCCTGATCATGGCAACTGCCGCCATCTTCGTGGCCCACTTAGAATTCTCTGTCCCATCCCTTATCAAAAACTGGGGCACCGCGTTTCTCACCATCTCCCTCACCGGCATGCTCCTTCCTCTGACAGACTGGAGCTTTGCCCTTGGCCGCAAGCTGGGATTAAAACCAGAAACCCTCCCCCATGTGCTTTTGGAAAACGGGGTGGCAACCTTGTTTTTCAACACAGCGGCAACCATTGTCCTGACAGCGGTGAATGTGTTCAATAATCCCGCCATCGAGGGCGCCGTGGCCGCGGGGGCCCTTCCCAGCGTCAGCGCTGTGTTCGTAAGCGGCGTTGTCCACGACTGGCCCATTATGTTTGTAATCAGTTACATATTCGCTTTCTTTGTGACCAAACTGGCCATCCGGATCGCCATGGCTTCTGTTGGGAATCTAAAGACAGCGGAATCGCCGCAGAATAGACATTGAGAATCCATTTCCCATACCGCCTTCTGGGCAGGTGGTATAAGCTGTCACGCGCCTCCTGTTAACTGACCCTATTAATGGTTTTATCCTACTTAGTAGTATTTTATCCTATTTTATGCGATAAGCTAATACCAAAAGCTACAAACTGCTATATTGTAATAAAAAGGAGTATTTTATTATGAAACCATTAAAAACAAAGGTAAGTATCACCTTAGATACAGATGTAATCGAAACTATTAAAGATCTTGCCGAAAATGATGACCGTTCGTTCTCCCAATATATCAATCTAGTCCTCAAAGACTTTTTAGCTCAGATGAACTGCCAAAAAAAAGGGGTGTCTAACTGATTTTATCCAATCAAGCAGGGGGGGGCTCTTCCCCCTACTCGCCGGGGCGGCCCCGCCCCGTGTACACAAAAAACAGAGCAGGGTATATATTTTATATACTCTGCTCTGTTTGATTAACAGCGTCAATTTAAAACTTATAACGTTCCAATAGATACAGCGGAATGGTCTCCACTTTCCCTTCCTTCCCGCCTTTTGTATTGCCTTTCAGGTATAAGAGCCGGTCCGCCTTTCCGTCCGAAAGAACTTTCCTGGCCGTATTTCCCGCATGTTTTCCCGCTTTCACTTCCACCGCGTAGCGGAGAGAGCTTTTTCTGCCCTGCACCACAAAATCAACTTCTCCTCCTCTGTATGTGGCAAAGGCGGGGGTCTCAAACGCGATCTCTTCTGGAAAATCCTGCCGCCTTTTCAGATTGATATACACATAATTCTCATTTATCGTCCCAGCCATCTCCTCTGGTGTCGCCCCGACCCTGCCAAGGTAATAGGTGGCCAGCCCCAGATCCATAAAATAACAGCGGCTTCCCTGTTTATAATTGAGAATATCCATCTCCACAATCTTCCCGCAAAACCCAATAACCCCGGAAAAATACAGCCAGCTGACCGCTCTGTTGCACACAGCCTTGCTGATATTACTGGAATAATCCCTTGTCACCAGCTTCTGCAGCTCCTCGCTGATGCTGTCCTCCTCCAGCCCCTTTTTCTCCCTGCTCAGGATACGGCATATAGCCAGGAAAATATCCGTAAACACCTGAGTGTCCAGTACATCTGTAAAATACCGGATAGATTCATCCATAAATGTCCCTATGATCCGTGTCAGCTCCCCCTGGGCCTCTTCCAGACTTTTGGTTTCTAAATAGGTCCGGACAACTGACGGATACCCACCAGTCTGGCAGTAGATGTCATAAACCTCCTTTAACCTGTGATGGATATCCTTTTCTCTGCTGTCCCCGATTCTCTCATATTCCTCATAAAGCCGCTGATCAAATGCCTGGAGAAACTCCTCAAAAGACAGTGTATAGATCCGCGCCTTTGTCATATCTCCGCTCGCGTACCGGAACTCCTGGTCATATACCTTGCCTAAGTAGCTTCCTGTGACCACGAACCGGCATCGGAACTGCCTGGTAAATTCCCGGATCCGGTTGTAGAGTTCAGCGGACTCCTGGATCTCATCCAGGATGACAATGGTATCCTCCCTGTCGCGGAACTCCTCATCAAACATTTTGAACGCGTCGTGAAGAGGAGTCCGCGGGCGAGCTCCCATGCCTGGTTCCCAGGCGGACGCCTTCTTATAGCAGGCCATGAACTGGGTTCCGCTCAGTTCAAATAAGTTGATATAAACCTTGTGCTGGAAATGTTCGTCCGCGAATTTATTTACAAGAAATGTCTTTCCCGTTTGTCGGGCCCCGCTGATCTCAAGGGTAGTCCGATGCCTCTCATTTTTCCATCTTATCAGTTTATCGTATACCTGGCGTTTCAGATACATGGCTTCCCTCCGATCCAGGGCTTCTTTACCCAAACAACTTCACCGCATCCCCCATCCGCTCTGTCACACGGACTCCAAATGGGCATCGGGTTTCGCATCCTCCGCACTTTACGCAGTCGCGGGCATGTTTTGACAGTCCCTCATAGTGGGCCTGGACCGTAGGCGGCACAGTATCCTGCATACGGGCCAGGTCATAGAGCTTGTTTACCATGGCAATGTCGATACCAGACGGGCATGGGGCACAGTGGCCGCAGTAGGTGCACTGGCCGGAATAGGCGTGCTTAGGCGCGCCGGCCAGGATGCTGGCATAATCTTTTTCTTCCTCTGAGGCTGTCTCGTAGGCCACCGCCGCGTCCACATGGTCCGGGGTATCGCATCCCACCATGACGCTGGCCACCGCAGGCCTTGTGAGAGCGTAATGGAGACACTGTACCGGGGTCAGGGCCACCTTAAAAGGCGATGTCTCTGCCTTAAAAAGCCGTCCCCCTTCATAGCCTTTCATCACCGTGATCCCCACTCCCCGCTGTTCACAGATCTGATACAGCCTGGCCCGCTCCGGGGCGATTCCCCCAATATTCTCAGCGTATTCGTCCTTAAAATATTCATCCAGATCCTCGCTGGCGGGAAGCATGTCAAAAGCCGGATTTACAGAGAACAGGATCATCTCCACCACGCCGCTCTCCGCCGCCATCCTGGCCACATCCGGATTGTGAGTGCTCATTCCGATGTGGCGGATCACTCCCTTTTGTTTTAAATCCTTTACATGGGAGACAAATTCTCCTTCCATGAGCTTTTCAAACTCCGCCTTCTCATCCACAAAGTGGATCATTCCCAGATCAATGTAATGGGTCTCCAGCCGCTCTAAAAGATCCTGAAACGCTGCCTGTACTTTGTCAAGCTCCCGGGTGCGGACATACTGGCCGTTCTGCCAGGTGGAACCGATGTGCCCCTGGATAATCCATTTCTCCCTCTGTCCCTTAAGAGCCGCCCCAATGTTGGAGCGCACATTTGGCTCTGACATCCAGCAGTCCAGAATATTGATTCCAGCCTGGGCGCAGTGATGGATCACCGCCTTTACCTCCTCCGCGCTGTGACGCTCCAGCCACTCAGCCCCAAGGCCGATCTCGCTGACCTTCAGTCCCGTGTTTCCAAGTTCTCGATATCTCATCCCAAGTCCCCTTTCTTTTTCTTACCGTTTAATCAGCTCTGGATAATCGGGCATGGCCTTACACATAAAAAATTTTCTCATCTTCCAGCCGGATGCAGGCAAGCTTTCCTTTCGGATTCAGTTCCCGGAACACGCACCCGCAGTCTATGTCATAAAAAATACAGTCCTTCTCCTCATCGTAATACCGGAACACATTCCCTTCATTGTAGGTAAATTCCCCTTCCACGGTTGTGGGCGTGTGGCCGGCTATGACCATCCCGCGACGCTTGCCTCCCAGCAGATACCCTTCCATCCTGGCGTGAAGATAGAATTCCTCTGGACTGGTATCTCCCAGGCCGATTTTCTCTAAATCCTCCGCGTATCCGCCGTGTACAATCACACAGTCCCGACCGCCTATAGGTGTCTCAAAGTAAAAAGGCATCTCGCGGATCAAGTCTCTCCACCTGCATAAATCATTGAGAGTCACATTCCAATCTTCCAGAAGACTTTTTATGGTTTTATAGTAGTCAAAGAACCATACCGTCAGTTCCTTCGCTCTCAGAAGATACCGAAAAGTCTCATAGAGAGCCACCCCGTCCTCATTGGCGTCAAGGTTGGACTTCAGCCCATACTGTTTATCAACGTCCATCATCAGGTCTATATTGGACGCGAATTCCTCGTCGTGGTTTCCTCTGACCAGATGGACATTGGCGGGGCAGGCCTCAATCCACTTAAGCATCTCAAGACTTTTTTTCCCTCTGTCAATGTAATCGCCTGCCAGAAACAGCTGGTCTGACCCGGAAAATCCGATCTTGTCAAGCATGGTCAGAAATTCGTCCCGGCAGCCATGAATATCGCTCATGACATAAGTACCCATCCCGATCCCTCCCTCATATATATCGCCTCTCATTAAAGCCATACAAATATCCTACCATAAACATCTTGGCAGGTCAATGAGGAGCGGATATGGTCCACGCTGGGACTTAAAAAAGACGGAAACGCCCCTTTCCATCTGTTCTGGGCATTTCCGTCTTTTGTCTTACTCAATCCAGCACGCATTCCCCTTCTTTTTGACGCGCGCAGGTACCGCAGTCCGTCACATATCCCCGGTATTTCTCTGAATCCGTATAGGCTCCGCACAGGCCGTTGTGTTTCGCGTAGACCTGAAGGCACATGTCTGCCACAAAATTCAAGGCCGTGGCCTTGCCGCCGCAGTACCGGCACACATAATCCATGCACCCGGCCTCCTTCACCTCTGTACCGTTCAACACCATTGTTTTTAGTTTCCGTCCCATACTCGGTTCTCCTTCTCTCTTATGGCAAAAGGATTTTTTATTTGCTGTTTCTGTCATCCTTCATCCCATGGAGGGCTCTCCAGATGTGCTCCGGGTCCAGGGGAAGTTCTGTGAAATAGATTCCCGTAGCCATATTCACCGCGTTGGCGATAGCCGGAGCCACCGGGGCGGCGGAACCTTCTCCCGCTTCCTTGGCTCCCAGAGGGCCTTCCTGGTCTGGTGTAAAGTCGTAGAAGGTGCGCATCTTAGGCATATCGAGGGCTGTCGGCAGACGGTAATCCCGGAAGTTGGGGTTTAATACCTTTCCTTCCTTTGTGATATTGTGCTCGTAAACCGCGTAACCCAGGCCCATTCCGATGGAGCCTTCCAGCTGACCCTCCACAGCCCGGCGGTTTAAGGCCCGGCCGCAGTCGTGGGCAAACACAAACTCATCAATATCCAGCACCCCTGTCTCCTCGTCCACGGTCAGGTGGGCGGCTCCGGTGGAGAAGCTGTATGCCGGGGCATAGTTGGTGGTGTTGACACCATTGTACTGGGAATTGTCGGTTCTGTGATAATAGGAACCCACACCCACCAGCTCGTCGCCTCCCTTAACTGTCATGTACCGGAACATGGCGTCGCCTATGGGCATCTGAAGCTCCGCTTTCTCCTTGCTGATCACCTTTCCCTCCAGGCACTCCAGAGTCTCCGGCATCACGCCCCACATGGGCCCGATAACCTCAAACAGCTGTCTCTTGGCATCCACCGCCGCGCGGCGGGCAGCGTTTCCTGCCAGGAAGGTTACGCGGCTTCCGTAGGAACCGGAATCCCATGGGGTCAGGAAGGTATCGGACATAAAGGTTTTCACCATATCCATGGGAAGGCCCAGTTCCTCTGCCACAATGGCTGTCATGACCGTATCGGATCCCTGGCCGATATCATGGGAACCAATATACAGGGAAGCCATCCCCCTCTTGTTCAGACGCACAGTCACGCAGGCAGAACTCTGGTTGGGAGCCTCCAGCACCGCGAATCCGGTTCCTGACACAAAGCCGGTTCCCGCGAAGCCGATGCCTTCGCCTTTCTTCATCTTTCCCTTTTTCTCGTACCAGCCGATCTCCTTTGCCGCTGTGTCCAGGGTTTCCTTGTAGGCGCAGCTGGTGATGGTCAAACCTGCCGGGGCCACATAGCCCGGGTCCGCGGCGCTGATCTTGCGGAACTCAACAGGGTCAATGCCCATCTGGTCTGCCGCGTACTGCATATTCAGATCATGGGCAAAATGTACCTGGCAGGCCGTGTAACCTCTCATGGCTCCCGCGGACGGGTTGTTGGTGTAGATACGCCTTGCCAGGAAATCCACGGAATTCATCTTGTAGGGGAAGTTTGCCCACAGAGTAGCCTGAGCGCAGGAAGCCACTCCGGAACCGCCGTAGGGGCCGCCGTCCAATACATGGTAGCACTTTTTGGCCAGAAGCTTTCCATCCGCTCCAAAGGCGGTGTCGATCTTCATATAAATGGGATGACGGTGGCGGGTGGTCTGGAACACTTCCTCACGGGACAGAATCATGCGCACCGGACGTCCGGTCATCTCTGCCATCTTTGCCGCGCACAGGCCGAAAGAGTAAGAGTCCAGCTTGCCCCCGAAGCCACCGCCAACCAGGGGCTTGATGATCCTCACCCTGTTCTCCGGAACGCCTAAGCAGCGGGCATACCAGAACTGGTCAACATAGGCCATCTGGGTGGACATCCACACCGTGTAGGTTCCGTTTCGATAGGTTGCCACGGCCCCATGAGGCTCCATGGCCGCATGAACCATGCGGTGGGTGCCATACTCCCGGTGCTGGGTGTAGGCGGCTTTGCCAAATTCCTCGTCAATATCCGTTCCTGCCTTCATCACAGACTGCATTCCGATGTTGCGCAGACCCTTGCCCTCCCAGTTTACCTCGGGAGCGCCTTCCTCCATGGCCTCAAAGGGATCGAAAACACCCGGAAGGACTTCGTACTCTACCTTGATTAAATCCGCGGCGATCTGAGCGGTCTCCTCGTCCACTGCCGCGACCGCCGCGACCTCGTCGCCTACCTGGCGGACCATCTCGCCGCACAACACTTCCTTGTCGGCGAATTCCGCGGCAAACTCACCGTTTCCAACTTTCGCCGCCCATTTAAAATCCTTGGGAGTCAGAACGCATTTTACACCAGGCACCTTCTCGGCCTCGCTGGTGTCGATGGACAGGATCCTGGCTCTGGCATAAGGACTTCTGACCATCTTGCCTGTGAGCATGTCAGGAAACATGATGTCGCCTACATACTGGCCGTGGCCTGTCACCTTATCCTCAGCGTCAATACGCACATAATTATTCTCGCCTGTCAGGCGGTAAAATTCCGGCTTCTTAAAATACGTCTTATCACAATCTTTATGCATGACTTGCCTCCTCCCAGTTCATCTCAGCCGCGGCTGCCTGGATCGCCTCCACGATCTTGGCATACCCGGTACAACGGCACAGGTTTCCTTCAATGGCTTCTCTGATCTCCAGCTCTGTTGGATGAGGATTCCGGTCCAGCAGAGCCTTGGCGGACATAATCATGCCCGGGGTACAGTAACCGCACTGCAGGGCCCATTTTTCAATAAACTGTCTCTGAACAGGATGGAGCTGTCCATCCCTCGCGATGCCTTCCACCGTGACAATGTCATGGCCGTCGCACTCCACTGCCAGAGTACAGCAGGAGTTCACCGGATTGCCATCCAGCATCACCGTACACGCGCCGCACTCTCCTTCCTCGCAGCCTTTCTTTGTCCCGGTAAGAAACAGCTGGTCCCGCAGGAAATCCAACAGGGTCAGATTGTCTTTTACGATGGCATCGATCTGATCGCCGTTGACTGTCAAACTGATTGTATGTTTATGTACCATTCTCTTGGCCTCCTTTTTTCCCTTGATTCCTCTATGCCAGCTGTTCCATCGCCTGACGGATGGCTCTCTTTGTAAACACCCGGACCATATCCTTCCGGTACTCCTTGGACGCGCGGATATCGGAAATGGGATCGCAGGAATTCATGGCTTCCTCTGAGGCTTTCACGATCACTTCATCAGTCAGTTCCCTGCCCACGAGAGCCTCCTCCGCCTTTGGAGCCCGGATAGGAGTTGTCGCCACAGCCCCTAGAGCGATCTTCGCGTCTGTGCAGATCCCATTTTCCACTCGTATCTTCACAGCCACTCCGATGATAGCCAGATCCATGGCCTTTCTCACCGCGTGTTTGATGTAGGCGGCCGCCTCATGCTCTTTTAACGGCGGGATCACGATCCCGGTTACGATCTCTCCTGGTTCAAGGCTGGTCTTTTTCACTCCCAGGAAAAAATCTTCGATGTTGATATAACGGTCTTTGTTGGGACCCTGGACCAGGATTTTCGCCCCCTGGGCCACCAGGTTAGGAGCGCTGTCACAGGACGGGGAAGCGTTGCAGAGATTGCCTGCCATGGTGCCCTTCATGCGGATCTGGGTGGAAGCCACCATTTTTGCCGCATGAGCCACTGCCGGGTTCTTCTCCTTCACCAGAGGAGAGGTCTCCAATGTCCGAAGCGTGGTGAGAGCGCCGATCTTCAGCCCCTCCTCCTGGTCATACTCCAGGTAATCAAGGCCCGGGATTTTCTTTAAATCAATGAGATATTCAGGTGTGATGACCTTGTCTTTCATGGGCGGGATTAAATCGGTAGCTCCAGCCATGACCTTCGCGCCTTCTCCCAGTTCCAGAAGCAGGTTGCAGGCTTCTCCTATGGTGGCAGGGGCCAGATACTCAAACTGAGGTAATACCATTTACATGATCCTCCTTGTCTATTATGTAATTAAATTGTAAATGGATTTGTAAAGAAATTCCAGAAGCGCGTTTGACAGGTGTGACATGGGCTACAGATTTTTCTGGGTTGTCCAATAAGATGGTTATTTATGCCTTCTCACTTTTCACCTCAAATCTTTTCCCGTCATATTTTATGGTGGCCACCGCAATCTTTTTAAAAGGCAAACCGATAAACTGTTTATAATCAATCAAGATACAGATATTCCGAAAACCGCCAATCACATCAATAACCTGATCGCTTCCAAACAAATCAAACCTGTCCAGAAATAATATATCATCTTCCGAGCCCAGAAGTTCTTTTCCTTTGGAGATTAACACATCATATTCTTTTTTTGTGGAAACTCTGATAAATCTTGGCGCATCCGCAAATTTCTCCGCAAATCTGGGCAGGAAGCTTTTCCCGGTGGCCGACATGCCTTCGTAGATATTAACGCATTTACAAAGCTGGATAAATAAGTCACCTTGATTATAATAAATCATCTCACTCATGAATTCACCTCTCTTACACTGGTATAATGCCAGTCAGGATTATCATCAACAATAACATCGCATTGATCATCTCCGTCATAATCAACTATATATCCCGGAGTTACGCATCCATGAGTTAAATTTTTAATATCAGCGCAGGCATTTTCTCCACATTCTTTTTGGCTGAAGCAGATCTGAGGATTATAAAATATATTCAATACCGTCTTTCCTCCAGTACTCAGATCAAACCACGGTACATATGCCCCAAATCGATCTCTGAAATATCTCTGATCAATATAGGTTGCGCCGTCTGTATGTTTGGTCAAACCATTAACTCTTTCGTCCAGCTGATTTATGGTGTTTTTCATGAAAAAATCTTCATTATCCAAAACAACCTGTAAACCCTCCTGCTTTTTTCCCATATGCGCCAGCAATCTTAATGGCATAACACTTCCTCACCTTTCTGTCCGCAGTGTTCTCTCCGTCATTCTCCTCTTTATTATGGCCTTCCATTTCCATCATTAAAATAATCCCCGCGCCTAAAAGCCGATTTTCTATATGCGGTCTCTGCCTCACCGCGGTTTCTTCCCCACACCCTTCCTGATGTCCGGCATCCCATAGGCCCGCAGTTCCTCATGGAAGGAGGAATGTCTGGGAAATACCTCCCTGTAGCCAAGGAGTATCTTCCTTTTGGCCCCTGTCTCACCCCGGGATTCCTTCACCTCCCCCAACGCTGCGGCCAGGGCGGCCACGCTTCTATAATGATTCCGGTGCTGGCCGGAAACAATGGCTCTCACCCGCAGGTCAATAAGCCTTTCCAGAACCGTCACATAGGTCCCGACCTGCTCCCCGGTAATCTCTTCCGGTGTCAGGGTTTCCTTCCATTTGCGAAAGCATTGCCAGAACAGGTCCGTGCTGTCCGTATTTTCCGCCGCCTTGCTGTTTTTTCTTTCTGTCTCCAGGGCCCCGAGGGTTCCCTTTTCATACTCTCTGGCCTGAAATCCCATATTGGACGCAGCCATCCCCGCGGCATAATACCCGCCCTTTCCCAGAGTATCTGTGTCCAGGAACAAGAGCAGAAACAGGGGAAGACCGCACTTGATAAAGTGTCCTGACCAGCCCAGGCCTTCTCTGACTGTCTCACATTTTTTCATAGCCCTGTCAAAATCGCCCATGAAGAACAAAAGTTCCGCCTTCTCATATTCCGAAAGACTGTTGGTCTCCAGTTCTTTTATCCGTTCCAGGCTATATGAGGCTTCCTTCCTGGGCTGAAGGCTGTCTATGATTTTGAGCGCCTTCTGCCGGTAAGCCCTTCCATCCCGGCTCTCCGCCGCGACCCTTAAGTAATTGAGGGGATTGGTATCAGATTCAAATGCCTTCTGCCAGCACTCCTCCGCCAGCTCCACATTGCCGGTCTTTAAGGCCGCCTGAGCTGTACTCAGGGCGATCTGACCCCGAACCTTATATTTCTCTTCCACCAGACCAAGGGCCTCCTGACCCAAAGCCAGCTGCCTGCTGGTATCCTGCTTCTCCTCAAAATATTCCAGAACCGCCGCGAGAAGAGATGGATGACATTTGGCTCCTTTCCGGGCCGCCTCCATCATCTCATCCCCGCTTTTCTGGTAAAGTACCGCGTCCCGCAAAAACTGTCCTGCCACGTCTCCCGGCTTGTCTGTGAGAAACCCGATCCATTCCTCCACAAAACGGGAGCTGCCGGGAAGTTCTGTTTTTCCCATGGACAGAATCTCCTCCAGCTTCACACCGCGGAAAAAGGGCAGGATCACATAGCTGTAGAGAACCTCAGGTCTCTCCTTTGGCGATGTATTCTGATAAACCCCATAGAGGACGCTTTTCTTCAGGGCATCCGTATCTATGGAGATCAGACGCTCCCTGATCATCTCATCAAAATCAATCTCAAAACCATCTCCGCCGTCACTGACCCCGGCTTCGGTGTCCGTCATAAGTTCAAATGTATTCAGAGCGGTTTTGTAAAACCCGTCATTGACACACCTCTCCACCAGCCGGGCAGCCGCCTCGTAGGTCTTGCCGATTTTATAGGGATCTTCGAACTCGTAGACCCAATCCCTGTCCCAATAGCTGGAGGAATCGTCCTCATAGCCCTGTGCATGGAAGAACACCTCCCCCTCCTGGATTTGGTCAAACTGCTTCTTCAGCCTGGCATACTCCCGCTTCACCTCCGACTTATCCTGGGAAGCGGCCATCTTGGCAGCGCTTTTGCCGCCTCCCTCAGCCACACAGGTATTTTTCACCTGATCCATGATCTCTAAAAATTCCTTCCGGTTCTCCTTTGGAACTTTCCTGGCAAGACTGTGGAAAACCATCCGCGATTCTTCCCAGGTCATCTCACTGGTTCTGGCATCTACCGCCTCCGTAAATTCTCTCAGATTCATCTGCTGTACCTCGTTTTTAATCTTACTCCCGCAACCGCTTCTTCTGCTCTTCCATCAAAAATTCCCTGGCTTCCCGGAACCACGGATCCTCCGGGTTGACGCTAAGAACATAGCTGACCTTTCCCATAAGGGAGGCCAGACAGGCTTCTGCCTGAATCCGCCCTTCCCCTGTCCCCGTTCCCTCTGTCTGGCTTTCTTCTATCAGCCCAAGCCTTGCCAGATGCGCCTCCACGCCGTAAGTCCGGCAGTAATGGATCTCCTGCCTCAGCTTCCTTCTGTAATCTCTGGGAAGCTGAGCTTTCTCATTGACCACGATCCCCGTCACCTTCTGTTGGGTGCCATTGGTACACACCCTGGTCTTCTCCCTGTTGATCTCCAGCCCATAAGCCTTAAGAAAGCCTTCCGTCTTCCCCATAACCTGGGCTGGGTCAAAATCACCGGAAAAAGTCAGATCGTCGCTGTAGCGGGTATACATGATCCCTCTCTGGCCGCACCAGTCCGCCATATGTTCATCAAAAGGCCTCATGACCAGATTGGAAATGGCCGGCGACGCGGGGCTTCCCTGGGGAAGACGCTCCCTGAAACAGCACAGGGAAGCCAGCATGGTCCCCACGGAAGTGGGAAAATAATTCCCGGGAAACCCATGGTGAAGCACCAGAGGAAACATGATATTTCCAAAAAAATCCCGGATATCCATTTTCAGGATCACCCGCTTTCCCCTGTGGGAAACCGCGTTGTGTAATGGCGACCCTCCCTTTTTGTAGGCTGTAGCCGCGGGGGAAGGGGAAAATCCCTCCAGAACATGGTGGAGAATATTTCGCTGAACCCTTTTCAGCAGACTGTCCGGAACGTCGAGAGTCCGGTATCCTCCCCTTTTCTTTGGGATCCGCGCCTGGTGATAATGGGCCTCCGGGTGATTGCTGAGAGCAAAAAGACATGCCAGAATCTTCTCCTCCGGCCAGTCTGTGTCTCCCAGCAGGCGAAAAGATAACAGCATGTCTCTGATCTGCTCCTGATCACAATATTTCCACAGTCCCCTGTAACTCCACATAACCTCTCTCCCATGTTTCAATGTAAAATTCCACGCTATGGCAAAGGGCAGCCGGACAGCACTACATTCTGATACCGTAAGCCGCGCAGGGGTACTGAAGGCCGCCGCCAGGCGGCCAGGCCCACGAAGTGGGCCCGTACCTTGGAGCGGATTACGGACTTATCCCTAACTATAAATTCCAGACAGCGACTCGCCGCCCGTCCGGCAGTAACAGCCAATCGGCCTTACAACACCAGCTTCGCTGCTGTCCTCTCAGGCTGCCCTTTCTATAGATTCTAGCACAGGAGAGGGAAAATGTCCAACTTACTTTTCTGGCCGCGGCGAAGAGAATCCCTTTCTCCCATAAATGGTGAATCAGCGTGAAGGTCTCGGGGCAACAAGATTGGGCTCCGTTTAACAGCAGAGTTCCGTCGATATCGCTCGCGATCAGTTTTATCTTTGACATAGCTATAAAAATCCTCCTTCTCTCCTGCTGTAAACCGGGGCAAATATCTAATAATGGTATCTGCAGGTATACACGATTAAATTACTTTCTTCCACCTGATATACCAGCCTGTGTTCATCAGTTATTCTTCTGCTCCATTTCCCGGCCAAATCATATTTTAATGGTTCCGGCTTTCCAAGTCCTTCAAACGGATTCCGCTTTATGTCTTTCCCCAACTCATTTATTCTCTTAACAATCTTCTTATCCATCTTCTGCCAGTAAAGATAATCCTCCCAGGCATTTTCAGTGAAAGATACATTCATGGCTAATCCTCCACATCAAAACTTATGAGTTTTCCGTCTTCAGCCTGTTTGATAGACTCTTTTAACCACTCATAATTCGCCTTGCTTTCTCTTATATGGAGATTTTCCATCAGATTATCATACTGTGCCTGAGACATAAGCACAACATTTTCATCATTTTTTCTTGTGATTATAGCAATATCAGAATCATGTACAACCCGGTCACATACTTCTTTGAAATTATTTCTTACATTTGAAAAATTAGTCGCTATCATACTGTTCACACTCCTTTGAATATAATGTATCCCATATCCATGGTTTTGTCAATATATTGTACAATATTATGTACGGTTTCTTGCGCTGTAAGTTCGTTACACAACGTGGGAAACCTCCCATTATACAGACAATAAGCTCATTATCAGCCATATTTCCGTAACTGATAGTGAGCTTATGTAGACAGCCTTATCAAAGATGTTTTCACACTTCCTCTCTGGCGAGTCTCCAGGCCGATTTCACCGTTTCTCCACGGTCATCCAAATCCGGTACCACTGAGCGCGCTCAGGCGACATCATCCGGCAGCTGAGCCCCTTCTCCTCTGCCATCTCATTTGCCCGGGAGAAGGTTTTTTGGGCAAACCCCGGCTCCATGTTTTCCCAAACCTCAAAATGCATGGGAATCACCATCTGAGCCTGACTTTTCTCCATAAATCCATACCAGTCCCCGGCCACCTTCTCCACGTCCCTCTCATTGGTAATCTTGTTCCGAAGGGCAATGTTGGGTCTCAGGGTTCTCAGACGCTCGGTCATGCCGTCATCCAGCCCGCCTATGAAGGCGATCCGGAAACCGTTTTCCTGAGTGATCAGGAAATTCATGTTAAACAGCCCGCCCAGAGTATGGAGCCTGGAAAGTTTCTCCTGTCCGGAGATCACGTCTCCGTCAGCCATGCTCTGCCGCCAGGTGAATTTCTGTGGCTTGTGGGTGCCGTGAAATGTCTCCAGCTTAAAACCGTCAAAATAGTAGGTTCCGTCATAATCTACCGCGTACAGAGAAGTCAGTTCCATGTCCTGGCACACTTGGGCAATCTCTGCCGCGACACCGCTGTGACAGATGACGGTTGGGCGGAATTTCATGATCACTTCCTCCATGTTGGCCATGTGGTCCCCATGGGTGTGGTTCAGAATCAGATAGTCGCAGCCCTCCAGGTCATCGGTGGTAAATCCCTTCAGCCGAAACAGATCCCCTATAGGGTCTTTTGAATTTTCCGGATAATCATAGCAGGGGTCCGTGACAATGGTCCTGCCGTTTGGCAGCCTGATCTCAAAGCACTGGCAATTGATCCAGCGCAGGCCGCAGCTCTCGCTCTGTAATGTAAGTTCTCCCACAATCATCCTTCCTTTCTCCGCCTTTTTCCGGCGGCAGAATTTTTGATATTGATAAATATTTGCTGGCTCTGGAGCTCTCCCTTCTCCGGGATCGGCTCCCTAAACCGAGACTCTTCACCTTTCACGGCCTGCTGCCCCTGATATCACGTACAGCAGTCCCAGAGACAGAATACAGATCCCGGCCCCCAGATAGAACACCGGACGGAAACTGCCTGTAAAATCATAAACGTAGGGGAACAGCACCCCCGCGAAGGCCAGCAGAAAGGAATTGATGGTCTGCCCGTTTCTCACCCTGGCTCCATAATGTTCCTTCCCATACATGGCCAGAAATACCTGAGACGGAGCCGTGGTTCCTATGGCGTACACGGTTCCGTAGAGAAATGCCCCTGCCTTCATCAAAAGCAGGCTGTCCGCCCCGAAGAGAAAGGCGACCTGAGACAATCCCAGCACCAGAATCAGCAGCCCCACTGCCCGATAGCTTCCTATCTTGTCCGCCAGAATGCCTAATCCCAATTTTCCCGTAATATTTCCCACCATGGAAATGCTGGTGAGCACTGCCCCGGTTCCCAGAGAATACCCAACAGTCTGGGCAAAAACCGGCAGCTGGTTATTAAACTGGGTGTAGGTGTTTGGGATAAACAGGGCCATGACGGCTACCACGTATGCCCACTCCGGCACAGTTCCCTTTTCAATGGCAGCATCGGCCTTTTCCTTTTTGTCCAGGGTCGGCTCTGTCTCGCCGCCATAGGGACGAAGACCGGCTTTTTCCGGCTCTGCCACCAGGATGAGACACCCCAGAAACGCCAGGGCGAAAGCCAGGCCTCCGGTGACCACCGAAGCCAAACGCCAGCCCAGGCTCTCGATGAACCAGGAGCAGACCGGGCTGAAGCAGGCTCCCACCAGGCCGGAGGCGGACATGCTGATCCCTACCACCAGCCCTCTTTTGGAGGCAAACCAGTTGTTGAGCACCATAGGCACCACGGTGGTACAGCAGCTGATCCCCAGGCCTGCCAGCACCGCTGCCCCGTACCATTGCCACAGATGATGAAAACCTGCCATCATCACAAAGGAGCTGCCTCCCAGAAATCCCAGGACTCCCATAACCACCCTGGGATTTTTCCGGAAAAACAGTTGGCTGGTAATTCCCACCGCAGCCGCCATGACCACCTGGCGGATGGTGTAATAAACAGACAGATCTCCTGCCCGAAACCCCAGGTCCGTCCGGATAGCCGCGAAAAGCACTCCCGCCGAGTTCACCAAAAGGCCAATGATCCCTCCCTGGATCAGAACCGTACAGCCCAGGATCAGCCACGCCCGATGAAATCCCCTGCCTCTCATTTTGGGGGAAAGGGATTGGCTGTTATCTTTTTTCTCCAACAGGATCACCAGTCCTTTACTGACCCGTCGAAGGCCCGCCTCGCCGAGTTGCTGCCTCTCTCTGCCGCCGGGTACAATTCCTGGGCATTGTCCGCCAGTTCCACGCCGATACCGGGGGCATTTGGGATCACCATACAGCCGTTTTCAAACCGCAGAGGCTCTTTTACCATGGCGTCCTCGGCACCGTTGAGGCAAAAGCCGGGCAGCTCCTGGATCCCCAGGTTGGGAATGGAAGCGCAAATCTGGAGACAGGCGGCAGTGGACACCGGTCCCAAAGGGTTGTGAGGAATCACCAGCACATCGTGAGCCTCAGCCAGGGCGCAGATCTTCTTGCTGGTGGTGATTCCGCCTACAGCGCACACATCAGGCCGGATATACTGACAGACCCGGCGCTCCAGGGCCATCTCAAATTCCCTCAGGTTGATAAAGCGCTCCCCCGTGGCAATGGGCACCGCCACTTTGGCTGCCACCTCTGCCATGGAATCAATGTTGTCCGGCGTGACAGGGTCTTCAAATACCATGGGACGGTACTGTTCCACGGCCCGGCCAAAGGACACGGCCTCCGGCAATGTCATGCCTCTGTGGGCTTCCAGGACGAAATCAAAATCCCAGCCCACAGCCTCCCGGCAGACACGCACCTTCTCCAGCTCCTCCTCCACACGGCCGCAGAAAAATTCGTCCCGGCCTTCCTCGCGGCTTTGGGTAGGACCGTTGACAAAGATCTTGGCAGCGGTGAATCCCTGCTCCTTCAGGGCACGGTAGCCGCGGGTCAGGGTCTCTGTGTCCGTGGCTTTCTCCATGACCGAGGCGTAGACGCGGACTTTCTCCCTGGTCCTGCCTCCCAGCAGCTCATAAACCGGCACTCCCAGGGCCTTTCCCTTAATGTCCCACAGGGCAATGTCGATGGCTGAGATGGCGCTCATGATGACAGAACCTCTGAAATATACGGAGCGGTAAAAATTCTGGTTCAGGTCCTCGATACGGAAAGGGTCTTTTCCTATAAGATAAGGGATAAATTTTTCAATGGCAGCGGCTGTGGCCCCCAGATATCCCCAGTTTCCCGCCTCACCCAGGCCTACGATCCCCTGGTCGGTGTAGACATGGACAAACAGGTAATGCTTGGCATAGATCAACTTTACATCCGTAATCTTCATACAAAATCCTCCTTCTATTTTCATATTTTGGCGGGTCCCAGGGCCATGTATCGCCATGCAGGCATGTCATACATGACCTTTTGACCCTGGTATCTCAGAATGCCGGGAATACGGTCATGGTGTAGAATATGTATACCACCGGCAGGAACAGGGAAATGACTCCGCCTGCCTTGAGAATGGCTTTTAAATCGTAGCCCGCGTCTCCCATGCACATGGCAACCGCGGGGGTGGCCATGGGAGTTAAGAAGGCGGTCAGGCTTCCCGCCTGCACTAACATCACCAGGCCGATTGGATTGGCTCCCAGGGCTTTACAGGTCAAAAGACAGATGGGCACAAACACGGCTGTCACGGAACGGTTCAGCATAAACTGGGTGATGGCGAAAGGAATGATAAAAAACAGAGCTCCCAGGACATAATTGTTGTGGGTACCGCCTACGGCTCCTGCCAGGGCATTTCCGATTAGTTCTCCTGCCCCTGTGTTGGTCAGGCCGGAGCCCAGGGCCAAAGCGCCTACAAAGAGCATGAGCATATCCCAGGGGATATCCCGCAGCACATTTTTCTGATCCACTACCCCGAAGAGCACCATCAGCATGCTTCCCGCCATGGCGATAAACCAGGACTCCATCTTAAGCTGGGCGGAGAAGATCAGGGCGATCATGGTGACAAAGAAAATGGCGATTCCCATTTTGTCCACAAAGGGAGACAGCTTCTGTTTCGCCTTCTGCTCCTTGTCTGCCACTTTGATGGGGAGGATAGGATTGTCCGGGCAGGACTTGGGGCCGATAAGAAGAGCCCACAAGACCACCACCACCATCACAGGCCACCGTCCGGCCAGGAAATACATGGGATTAAAAGCGCCCTCAAAACCATAGGTCTCCATAAATCCCGTAAACTGCCCCGCCTGCTGGATAGCTGTGGGAAGAGGCAGGATTCCGCAGCAGGCCACGCACACCACCATCATGGGGAACATTACCTTGGAGCGGCTGTTTCCGGTGCTGTCACACAGGGCTACCAGAAGAGGGCTGACAATGGCGTATACCACCATGGGGCTGGCGATAAAATTGGTCAGCAGAGCTGCCAGAAGCAGATATCCCAGGTAAGCCACGCGGAAGGAGCCGCCGGTCAGTTTCATCAGGCCCTTACACATGCTGTCCACAAGAGAAGTCCTCTGGAAACCGGCCGCCACTACAAACATGGTGGCCATGAGAATGGTGTTTACATTGGAAAATCCCGACAGAGCGTCGCTGGAGCTGATACAGCCCGCCGCGTACAGGGCCGTCATGGAGACCATGGCCGTCACCCACATGGGGATCTTGTTGAGGATAAAACTGGCCAGTGTGGCGATAAAAATAACAAGGCATATCATTAGTTGGGTATTCATTTCTTTCTTCCTTTCTCGTTTTTTCTTGCCCCTACTATACCCTGAAACGACGGATCCTGTCGTTGCTTATATTCACCTGTTTTTGGCCCCTTTACGGTTCCCTCCTCCCCCCTTTTAGCTAAAAATCCCAAAGATTCCCCTTACACGGACCCGAATATTTTCCCTACGAAAAAAGGTGGGTTTTTAAGGGATTTTTTTGCCGTTTCATCTGAAACCTACTTCTTTTTTTGTAAATTTTTTGTAGAAATATCCGAACAAACCACATTGACACGCCAAAGCTTTTTAGATATTATGTGGGAAAGGATTGGAACATCCAAAGATTCCACCTATGAGAATATTTGGTTTTGGAGAAAAGAGGTTTTTTATGAACGAAGCATATTTTCAGCTGCGATGGCCCTCAGAGGGCCTGGCTCTGTGGGGATTCGCCCACCAGGTCATGAATTACCGGTATCACTGGCATCAGAACGAATACGAGCTGAGCATTCTCCTGGGCGGCAGCCAGGAATTCTGCCTGGATCGGCAATCCTATTTTCTGGAGGAGGACGACGTGATTCTCATCGGCCCCAGAACCGGCCACGCTTCCTTTGGACGGCAGGCAGACACCTGCGCCCTTGTGTTCCACATCTCCCAGGAGGCCTTTAAGCCATTTTCCAGAAAGGGCTGCGCCTTTCAGTTCCCCCACTCCCCCTCCGGGGCGGAGACCAGACAGGACCCCCGGTACTGCCGGATCCGCTTTTACGCGGCCCAGATCTGCCAGGCCGCCCTGTTCCATGGTCCCTTTTCCGACCTGACCGCCAAGGCCAGCGCCCAGCTGCTCCTGGCCACCATGTGTACCATGTTTGACCATCAAACCATCCGTGCCGTCACAGAGATGGATAAGGAACCCATGGAAGCCATGCGCGGCCTGATCACCTACATGGAACAGCACTATCGGGAGAAGATCACCTTAGATGAGCTGGCCGCTTACTCCGGATACAACCGAACTTACATCTCCACCCTGTTCAAAAATACCATCGGGATCAATTTTTATGAATACCTGACCCGGCTCCGCCTCCAGCAGGCTATCCAGGACCTGACTGTGACTTCGAAAAACCTGACGGACATTGCCCTGGACAACGGGTTCCCGGATCTGAAATCCTTCAACACCCGTTTTAAGGAAGTGCTTCACCGTTCACCCTCCCAATATCGGTCCATCCTCTCCCCGGATCAGATTGTCACCTCAGGCAAGCGCCGCCTCATCTCGGAAGATCACCCGATTCTGACCCGGAAGCTGGCCGAATACCTGCGGCTTCCCTCCACAAAAACGTCCCCGTGATCCCCTCCTTTCCCACATAACTCCTCTGCATTCATAAAAAATCCCTCCTTATATGGAATCGTACTATCGGACCCATGCCCGATGTCCACCCCATTATAAGGAAGGATTCAAATATAATTATAGTAAACGACAAAATTAATTTTACGCAAAGCTACAAAGAGATCTTAAT
>CAJUSJ010000029.1 GCA_910588865.1 uncultured Lachnospiraceae bacterium | reverse complement strand
TGGATTTATGGGATTATATCGAACCTATTGAATATTTTGACGCAAATGGAAATCCCAACAGCTCACAGAGCTACCGTCTGACTTTTTATTATACTGAACGCGGCGCGTCAGGCTCTACTTGTTATATGAGATTCTCTTTGCCATTTGAGTCTTTGGTAACCGCACCGCCAAGCCATAAAAATCAGCTGAAGATTGAGAAGAAGGTCGAGTCTGTTGATTCAGCGGTTGATAAGCTTGGGGAAGATGATGAATTTGTGTTTGTGCTTCACTTGTACAATGAGAATGGAACAGAATTTGTGAACAGATATCCTTATACACGCTACAAAAAAGTAGATGGTGAAGAGGATACTCCTATAAAAACAACTCCTGAGTATATGTTCACAAAAGCGGAATTTTATCTTAAGGATGGAGAATATATCATTATAGACAATCTCCCCGCAGGTATGACTTATACCGTAGAGGAACTTGAGGAAATTAGAAACGAGAAGACTGAGGAGAAAAGGGAATACACTTCTACCGCGTTTTATACTGGCACTATTGAAGAAGGAATTGACAACAATGTCAGATTAGAAGGTCGGAAAGTCAGCGGCAGAGTAGATGACGAATCCAATATTGAGTTGCCCAAGATAAATTATGTCACATATGTCAATGCTCTTAACCCAGGAGTTCTGACTCTCAAAAAGCAGATGACAGGTGAAAACATTCCTGTAGGACAGCATCATTTTAAGTTTAATGTTACCTTAACAGATAGTAATGATAACCCTGTCCAGAAGGTGTCCTGGATGAAATATTTATCTGATGATAATGACAGGCCAGATGCTCCCATGGAGAAACAGGAGGATTTGGAAAACGCTGAAGGAAAATACGTTTTCGAATTAGAATCCAAAGAGAAGATCATGCTTTACAACTTGCCGGTGGGTACAAAGTATACTATCACAGAAGAATCAGATGATCATTTCCCTCTAAATAAAGTTGAAGTTAATGGAAGCAGAGTTCCTTCTGACAATAACACCATTAAGGGTTCCATAGGAGATGACCCTACCAGAGTTGAGGTAGTATTTACGAATACCGCGGAAGTATCCATTGAAAAATCACAGGCAAAAGTCACTGACACAGGCAATGAGGATTTTACTACTGATATTCTGACTGTAAAAAAGGGAGATATAATCGCCTATCGGCTTACAGTGAAAAATAACAGTAAAGTGCCGGTTAATGGTTTAACGGTAGAGGATGAAATTCCGTATGATAATAATGGCGGAAACAGGCTGACACTTGTACAGGGCTCCATTAATGAGGGAGGAGAACTCCAAAGTGACAATAAGACAATTCTTTGGGAAATACCAACATTAGACCCTGGAAAAGAGGTAAATCTTCAATTCAAGGTAGAGGTGACAGAGATTGGAGAAAGCCAGAGTTGGAAGAATATAGCGGTACTGAAAGAACCAGGTGAGCCAGATGAGCCTTCTAATCCAGTATATATTGTTCCAAAGTTGGAGATTAAAAAGGATCAGTCCAGAAATGGAGGAGGCAGAACTACTGACACTTTAGGAGTAAATCCAGGGGATGAGGTCACTTACTATATTACTGTAACCAACAATAGTAAAGGCGACGCCAAGGATGTGACTGTGACAGACGAGATCCCGCTCAGTGATAAGCCAGAGGGTGACGAGAAATACCGTCTGGAAAACCCAGTATCTATCAAAGGCCGGATTCTTGGGACAGACAAGGTGTTTGGCGGAGAACGGGAAGGCGATATTATCAAATGGGATCTGTTTGACCTGGCGGCAGGACAGACCGCGGAATTGGAGTTTACAGTCACTGTTCCAGACAATGGTTACCATTGGAAGAATATAGGTTATGTAAGTTACACCCCAGATGTAAAACCAGATCCTAATGATCCTGACGCGCCTAAACCGGAACCAACACCTCCAGAGCCTACCAATGAGGTAGAGATTGAGAAGGGGATCGTAATTCAAAAAGCTCAGAGATTGAACGATGAGGATAATTTTGAAACGAATTCCCTGATCGTAAAAGAAGGAAGCGTTATTACTTATCAGATCACAGTGAAAAATGATCGTGATACAATCGTTCGTGATTTGGTAATAGAAGATGAGATTCCGCTTGATGATACAGGGAGCAATCGTCTGACATTGGTAGAGAATTCCATCACTGCCGGAGGAGTTCTTGAGGGCACGGTCATCAAATGGAAGATCCCAGAGTTAGCGCCCCAAAAGGAACAAAAACTGGAATTTAAGGTTAAAGTGGAAAAGATCGGAGAAAGCCAGAGCTGGAAAAACATAGCGATACTTAAAGAGCCTGATAAACCCGATAAACCATCTAATCCAGTATATGAAGTTCCAAACCTGGAGATCAGAAAAGATCAGTCGCGAAACGGGGAAAACAGAACCACCGATACCCTGACTGTAAAAGCAGGGGATAAAGTTACTTATTATATTACTGTATCAAATAACAGCAAAGGTGACACAAAAGATGTGACAGTAACTGATGAGATTCCCCTTAATATTCTGCCGGAAACTGACAGAAATCATCGTCTGGGGCCAGTAGAAGAAGGCTCCATCAGAGGCGTAGTCCATGAGACAGGCCAGGCATTTGAAGGCTCTCAGGATGGTAATGTCATTAAGTGGGATAAGTTTGATCTGAAAGCGGGCCAGACAGCTACTCTGCGGTTTACAGTCAGTGTTCCACAGGGTGGATACCATTGGAAGAATGTGGGCTATGTAAGCTATACGCCAGACATAAAACCAGACCCGGATGATCCTAATCCACAAAAACCAGAACCAACGAAGCCAGAACCTACTAACGAAGTAGAGATCGAGAAACCAGAGATCAGCATCAGAAAAACCCAGTATGTAGGAGACGACTCAAATGGAGAGACTGAAAAACTGCTGAATGTGAAACCAGGCGACGTGATCACTTACTGTCTAACCGTGAATAATGGATCAGATAAAGATGCCACAGACGTGATTGTCACCGACCGGATACCGGAGGGATTGACTCTTGTGGATGGTTCCATCAGTGATGGAGGGACCGTGGGAAGTGACAATGTCATAACATGGAAGCTTGGAACCCTGAAAGCTCATGAAAGCAAAAAGGTTCGGTTTAAGACAGTTGTACCACAGGTTGACAAGGCGGCAAAATGGACCAATATCGCCTATGTGACCAGTGGAGATCCAGATCCTGATCCAGAAGAAGATCCAAAGATTCCATCCAATCCGGTAGAAGCGATTCCGGGAATCAAGATTGAGAAGACTCAGCAGGTGAACGGAGAAGGTGAGCCTACCAAGGATCTGCTTCATGTAAAGAAAGATGATAAAGTAACTTATTACTTAACCATTACCAACACCAGCGATGCCACGGCATTTGATGTGGAAGTAAAGGATAGGGTGCCAGAAGACAATGCGGGAAACCTATTGGAGTTAATTGAGGACTCTGTAAAAGGAGGAAGCAACCACGACGTCAACGGCAGAGACATCACATGGAAACTGGGAGATCTGAAAGCCGGGGAAAGCCAGACTGTAGAGTTCACCGTGATCGTTCCAGCGGGAGGGACCTACTGGATCAATGGAGCTTCCACAAGCTTTGTTCCACCAGATCCAGAAAGTCCAGAGAAACCAGGGCCGGAAGAGGACAGAACTCCGGATATTCCGTCTAACGAAGTAGAGATCGAGAAAGCGGATGTCAGAATCAGAAAGACCCAGTATGTAGGAAACAACGGGGATGAAGCGACGGATAAACTTCTAAGTGTGAAACCAGGCGATGTGATCACCTACTGTCTGACCGTGACCAACGGGTCAGACAAAAACGCTACCGACGTGATCGTCACCGACCAGATCCCAGAGGGCCTGACTCTAGTAAATGGTTCCATCAGTGATGGGGGAACCGTGGGAAGTGACGATGTCATTACCTGGAAGCTTGGAACCCTGGGCGGGGGTGAGAGCAAAACCGTTCAGTTCAAGGCCACTGTACCACAGGTAGATGAGGCGGCCATATGGCGCAATATCGCCTATGTGACCAGCGGAAACCCGGATCCCGATCCAGAGGAAGATCCGAAGACACCGTCCAACCCGGTAGAGGCTGTCCCGGGCATTACCATTGAGAAGACCCAGCAGCGGAACGGAGAAGGCGAGCCCACCAAGGAACTGCTTCATGTAAAGAAAGATGACAGGGTAACTTACTACTTAACCATTACCAACACCAGCGAGACCACAGCGTTTGACGTGGACGTAAAAGACACGGTGCCAAAGGATAACGCCGGAAATGAGCTGATATTAGTGGAAGATTCCATAAGAGGCGGTGAAAGCCACGATCTTAACGGAAGAGAGATTATCTGGCATCTTGGAGACCTGGCTTCAGGGGCCAGTCAGGTGGTAGAGTTCACCGTAATTGTACCGACAGAGGGAAGCCGCTGGATCAATGGAGCATCCACCAGCTATATCCCGCCGGATCCGGAAGATCCTGATAAACCAGGGCCAGAAGAGGACAGAACGCCGGATATCCCGTCTAATGAGGTGGAGATTGAGAAGTCTGAGATCAGAATCCGAAAGACTCAGTATGTGGGAGACAACGGGGATCAGGCCACAGAAGGTCTGCTTAGTGTAAAACCAGGGGACGTGATCACCTACCGTCTGACCGTGACCAATGAGTCTGACGGGGAAGCCACCGATGTGATCGTCACCGACCAGATCCCAGAGGGCCTGACTCTTGTAAATGGTTCCATCAGTGATGGGGGAACCGTGGGAAGTGACGATATCATTACCTGGAAGCTTGGAACCCTGGGCGGGGGTGAGAGCAAAACCGTTCAGTTCAAGGCCACTGTACCACAGGTAGATGAGGCGGCCATATGGCGCAATATCGCCTATGTGACCAGCGGAAACCCGGATCCCGATCCAGAGGAAGATCCGAAGACACCGTCCAACCCGGTAGAGGCTGTCCCGGGCATTACCATTGAGAAGACCCAGCAGCGGAACGGAGAAGGCGAGCCCACCAAGGAACTGCTTCATGTAAAGAAAGATGACAGGGTAACTTACTACTTAACCATTACCAACACCAGCGAGACCACAGCGTTTGACGTGGACGTAAAAGACACGGTGCCAAAGGATAACGCCGGAAATGAGCTGATATTAGTGGAAGATTCCATAAGAGGCGGTGAAAGCCACGATCTTAACGGAAGAGAGATTATCTGGCATCTTGGAGACCTGGCTTCAGGGGCCAGTCAGGTGGTAGAGTTCACCGTAATTGTACCGACAGAGGGAAGCCGCTGGATCAATGGAGCATCCACCAGCTATATCCCGCCGGATCCGGAAGATCCTGATAAACCAGGGCCAGAAGAGGACAGAACGCCGGATATCCCGTCTAATGAGGTGGAGATTGAGAAGTCTGAGATCAGAATCCGAAAGACTCAGTATGTGGGAGACAACGGGGATCAGGCCACAGAAGGTCTGCTTAGTGTAAAACCAGGGGACGTGATCACCTATCGTCTGACCGTGACCAATGAGTCTGACGGGGAAGCCACCGACGTGATCGTTACCGACCAGATCCCAGAGGGCCTGACTCTAGTAAATGGTTCCATCAGTGATGGGGGAACCGTGGGAAGTGACGATGTCATTACCTGGAAGCTTGGAACCCTGGGCGGGGGTGAGAGCAAAACCGTTCAGTTCAAGGCCACTGTACCACAGGTAGATGAGGCGGCCATATGGCGCAATATCGCCTATGTGACCAGCGGAAACCCGGATCCCGATCCAGAGGAAGATCCGAAGACGCCGTCCAACCCGGTAGAGGCTGTCCCGGGCATTAGCATTGAGAAGACCCAGCAGGTCAACGGTCGGGGAGAGCCCACCAAGGAAACCCTCCACGTACAGAAGGGCGATGAGGTAACCTATTACCTGACCGTCTCCAACACCAGCGACGCGAAGGCCTTTGACGTGATTGTGACTGACGAGATACCAGAGGACAGCGCCGGAAACAGGCTGGAACTGATAGAGGACTCCATAGAGGGAGGCGAGAGCCACGCCGTCAGTGGAAGAGTCATCACATGGAACGTGGGAGACTTGGATGTGGGAGAGAGCCAGACCCTGAGTTTCACGGTCAGGGTGCCGTCAGACGGAAGCCGCTGGAGGAATATGGCGACCACAAGCTATGTGCCCGGAGACCCGGATGACCCGGAGAAGCCGGGGCCAGAGGGAGACCGGACACCGGATATCCCATCTAACGAGGTGGAGATTGAGGCGGGAACCACCAGGATCCAGCTGAGAGCCAGAAAGGTATTGAACGGGGCGGACCTGGTGAATGGCCAGTTCACCTTCCGTATCCAGGGAATCCAGGCGGAGATCCTGGAGGAGACCGACAGTGAGACCCAGAGCCCAGAGACAACCCAGAAGCCGGGAGAGGCTGGGGATACCGGAGAGAACGGGGGAACCACAGACGCTACCCCGTCCAACGCGGAGAGAGAGGACGGAGAGACCGGGTCCAGTCGTGGGATTGTGTCTGGCCTGATCCGACCAGGAGGAAAGACCATCACCAGCCAGGTGATGCTCCAGGCCCAGACCCTGACCAAGGTAGAGGGGCTGAGGGCCGGAAACCATGACGTGCCCATGCCATCCGAGAACACGGCCACCAACAACGAGGACGGTGAGATCGTGTTTGGAGAGATTGAGTACTCAAGGCCAGGAACCTACACCTATAAGATCACAGAGGTGAAGGAGACCCGGAGAGGCTACACCTTCGACACCACGGAGTACACGGTGGAAGTGGTGGTGACCCGTGACGACATGACGGGAGAGCTGATGGCGCGGGTAAACATCGTGAAGCCGGAGGGAGCGGAAGAGATCCTGTTCACCAACCGTTACAGAAGGCCCAGCAGTGGGGGCGGCAAGCCCAGCGGCGGAGGCGGAAGTAACCCGCAGCCAGGCCCGGGAACAGACCCGAGCCCGGACCCGACGCCGGAGAATCCAGACACCCCAACGCCGGAGAACCCAGAGAACCCGCAGCCCACGCCGGACACACCGGCACTGCCGGATCCCAATGATCCCAACAGCCCGCCGACCGTGACCATAGAGGAGAACGGGGTACCCAGAACCTATGTGAAGGTATGGGATCCAGTAAATGAGGAGTTCATCTACATTCCGGAAGAGGATGTGCCGTTGTTCGGCCTGCTTCCGAAGACAGGAGAGGAGGAGCGCCGGAGAAGGCTGGGAGTGATCCTGGTGATGTCTCTGGCGGGAATCGGAACCCTGATGACCATGGAAGAATGGCGGAGAAGAAAGAGAGAGCGGGAGATCAAGTAGGAAATTAGATATCCTGAAAGAGCCGCGGAAGGGGGCAGCCAATTGGCTGCCCCTTTTCGCGGCTTTGATCTATGTCTTGTTTTTCATCTTGCCCCATGATAGAATAAATTAAATCCAGGTTTTCAGCGGACAGAAAAGAGCGGCCGCCAGGGAAATGATCAGGAGGTAAACGGGAGATGGGAAATTACTTAAATCCTGGCAACAGCGGGTTTGCCGGAATCAAAAAATATTGTCTATGTGGACAAGTCAGGTCTGATCAGCCTGGTCAACCAGACCATCGGCACACCGAGACGTCTGACCTGCGTCAGCCGCCCCCGGCGTTTCGGAAAATCATTTGCCGCCCTGATTTACAGCGAAAATACATGGAATTTCTGTGCTCTCTGTTCAAAAACAGCGGAATGACAAGCAAAATATTCGCGGCAGTATATATGACCGGCATCTTTCCTATAATGAAGGACGGCTCCCAGTTCGGTAATGAAAGCCCTCCGCAATGATGACTTTGATTCTTACTGGACCCAGCCCTCCGCCGACGGAGCCATCAGCCAGATCAAAGAAAGAGGATACGGGGATTGGGTCCGGGGATATACGGGCGACATTCTTTTAGTGGGAATCCATTATGACAAGGAAAAAAGACCATGAATGTATAATTGAAGAATTGCGGTGTCGCGTTTTATAGAAAAATATGCCTGGTTCAGGTGAAGGGATGATTGTTCTGGTGGAAACCACAGAGACAGCAAACAACAGAAAAATCCGCATATCGGTCCGCAATCTTGTGGAGTTCGTGCTGCGGGGCGGGGACATAGACAGCCGCCAGACAGGGTCAGCCCAGAAAAATGCCATGGAGGCGGGGAGCCGGATCCACAGGAAGATCCAGCGGTCCATGGGTCCGTCCTATAAGGCGGAGGTGGCATTAAAGCACACAGTAGATGAGGGGGAGTTTCAGATTGCCGTGGAGGGCCGGGCGGATGGGATCATCACAGAGCCGTCAGGGGTGACAATTGACGAGATCAAAGGGGTCTACATGGATATAAACCGCTTAGAGGAGCCGGTGGAAGTCCACTTGGCCCAGGCCAGATGCTACGGATATATTTACTGTCATGACCACGACCTGGCCTCCATCACCATCCAGGTAACCTACTGCGGCTTAGAGACCGAGGAGATCCGCCGCTTTGCCAGGGAATACTCGTTTGAGGAACTGAGACAGTGGTTTAAGTCTCTCATAGGGGAATATGTAAAATGGGCCAGCTATCTGTATCATCACGGTCTGGAGAGAGATCAGTCTTTAAAGAGACTGGAATTTCCCTACCCATACAGAGAAGGGCAGAAAGAACTGGCTGTGTCGGTATACCGGGCTGCGGCCAGGGGGCGGGATCTGTTTATACAGGCACCTACGGGGGTGGGAAAGACCCTGTCCACCATATACCCGGGGCTGAAGGCCATGGGAGAGGGCCATGTGGAGAAGCTCTTTTACCTGACCGCCAAGACCATTACCAGGAAGGTGGCGGAGGAGACCTTTGCCCTTCTTGAGGAGCGGGGCATGGTACTGAGGACAGTGACCATTACCGCCAAGGATAAACTGTGCTTTCTGGACACCCCTCAGTGCGACCCGGATAGCTGTCCCTATGCCAAGGGCCATTTTGACCGGGTCAATGACGCGGTGTATCAGATCATCCACCGGGAGACAGGGATCACCAGGGAGAAGGTGATCCAATACGCCAGGCAGTATCAGGTGTGTCCTTTCGAGTTCTGCCTGGATATTACCAACTGGGCAGATGGGATTATCTGTGATTACAACTATGTGTTTGACCCTAACGCCAGGCTGAGAAGGTATTTTTCCGACAACATGGGGGGAGAGTACCTGTTTCTCATAGACGAGGCACACAACCTGGTGTCCAGGGGCAGGGAGATGTACAGTGCCGCGTTGATCAAGGAGGAGGTGCTGGCCGCTAAAAGGCTGCTGAAGGGAAAGGCCTCAAAGGTTCGCAAACTGTTAGAACGGTGCAATTTTCAGCTTCTGGAAATGAAGCGGGAGAGCGAGGGCTATGTGATCCATGACAGCGTCAACCACCTGATGCCCACGGTTATGTCCTTGTTTGGGGAGTTGGAGACTTACATGGATGAGCACAGAGAATTCGAGGACCGGGATCTGGTGCTGGATTTTTATTTTCAACTCAGAGATTTTATCAATATTTTTGAGACCATGGATGAGGGGTACAGGATCTACTCGGAGTTACTGGGAGACGGGCGGTTTATGGTGAAGCTGTTCTGCGTAAACCCGGCGGCTCATTTAAAGGAGTGTATCCAAAAAGGCAGATCCGCTGTCTTTTTTTCCGCCACCCTTCTTCCGGTGCTCTACTATAAAGAACTGTTGAGCGGCAACCTGGAGGATTACGCGGTCTACGCCCCATCCCCGTTTCCCAGAAAGAACCGGCTTCTGGCGGTGGCGCGGGATGTGAGCAGCCGGTATACCAGGAGGAATCAGAGGGAATTCGGGAAAGTTCTCACTTATATCCTGGAGGTGGCGGCACAGAGACAGGGCAATTATATGGTATTTTTCCCTTCTTACCAGTACATGGATCAGGTAGTGAATCTGTGGAGGGAACGGGAGGAAGAGGGGCTGACCGGGATCCGTCTGATCATACAGAGCAGCCGCATGGACGAGGGGGAGAAGGAGGAATTTCTCGACAATTTTGAGGCCGAGGGCAAGGATACCCTGGTGGCTTTCTGTGTTATGGGAGGCATCTTTTCTGAGGGCATTGATCTGAAAGCGGACCGCCTCATCGGGGTCATGGTAGTGGGCACAGGACTTCCCATGGTGTGTGTGGAGCAGGAGATCTTAAAGGGATATTTTGATGAGAAAAATGGACATGGCTTTGACTATGCCTACCAATATCCGGGGATGAATAAGGTGATGCAGGCGGCGGGGAGAGTCATCAGGACCATGGATGACCGGGGAGTGGTGGTGCTTATGGATGACCGCTTTTTGTGGAGTGAGTACCAGGCCCTGTTTCCCAGAGAGTGGCAGCCCTACTGTGTGGTGACCGCGGGAAATGTGGGACAGGTGGTTAAAGAGTTCTGGGATTGAACACGGAAAATCCCGAGTGTTGGAGAAAGGAATTGTGGCAAAGCCCACAAAAGGCGGCCAGAGGGAATTTTTTGACACTATACCTGTCTATGCGGTGGGATGCAGGTTTCCATACAGATAACTGCCCATTGACAAAATCAGGAACATAGGCTATATTTGTAACAGGTAAAGGCGCTCAAGTTGTATTTGGAGTGCCTTTTTCCATACGCAGGGAAGGGTTAGGGCCATGCCGCCCTTTAAATATCAGGGAGAAAGGAATGAGGGGAAATGTATGAACTGGTAGACCACACAGAGGATATTAACCGTCTTCTGGCAAGATACGGGGTAAAGTTTGGGATTTATAAAAATAATGAGTTCCATGAGCAGCTGTTTCCGTTTGATCCGCTGCCAAGGATCATATCGGCGGAGGAATTCGCGTTTCTGGATAAGGGGCTGTCCCAGAGGGTCACGGCGCTGAATCTGTTTTTGGCGGACATCTACTCAGATAAGAAGATCATCAAAGACGGGGTGATACCGGCGGATTTTGTGTATTCTTCCAAGGGTTATCTGCCTCAGTGTGAGAAGATCGCGCCGCCTGGGAGGATCTACAGCCACATCTCGGGGATTGACTTGGTACAGGGGAAGGACAAGAACTGGTATATCTTGGAGGATAATTTAAGGATCCCGTCAGGGGCCTCCTACCCCATGATCGCCAGGGAGCTGACCAGGAGGGCGGCACCGTCTACATTTTCCAGAACTCATATCAGTGACAACAGAAATTACGCGGCCATGTTAAAGGAGACCCTGGACTATGTGAACACAGGAGGGATCAATGTGGTGCTGACGCCGGGACGGTACAACGCGGCGTTTTTTGAGCACTCCTATTTAGCCGAGAGGTCGGGAGCCATTCTGTCTATGCCTCAGGATCTGTTTGTGGAGGACAACAAGCTGTACTACCGCCAGTATGGAGGTAAGAAGCTGCAGGTAGGGGCTGTGTACCGCAGGCTTTCCGACGAGTACCTGGATCCCCTGACTTTTTTGCCGGAATCCCTCATCGGCGTGCCGGGGATCATGGATGTGTACCGGAAGGGCAATGTGGCCATTGTCAACGCGCCTGGCAACGGTGTGGCGGATGACAAAGGGATTTACTATTTCGTTCCTCATATGATAAAATATTATCTGGGTGAGGAGGCCATACTGAATAATGCTCCCACCTATCTGGCATTTTATGAGAAAGACCGGAGCTTTATCCTGGAACACTTAGAGCGCCTGGTGGTAAAGGATGTGTCTGAGGCAGGAGGGTACGGGGTGATATTCGGAAGGGATCTGACCAGAGAGAAGCTTGGGGAACTGGCAGAAGTGATCCGGACAGAGCCCAGGCGGTTTATTGCCCAGGAGGTCATCGACTTTATTGATCTGGGCATCGTGGAGGGAGATCACGAGGTTCCGAGAAAGGCGGACTTAAGGGCTTTTGTCCTGGCAGGGGAGAGGACCAGGGTGTGGCCCAGCGGCCTTACCAGGTTTTCCAGGAATCCGGATTCATTTGTGGTTAATTCATCTCAGGGAGGAGGTTTTAAGGATACATGGGTGCTATCTCGATAGAAAAGGCGAACCGGCTGTTCTGGCTGGGACGATACGCGGAGCGGGTGCTGACCACTCTGATTACATATTTTGAGTTTTATGATGAGATGATCGACGGGGACAAGGAGGCCTACCGGACATTCTGTGACAAGATCGGGATCCCTGATATCTATGGGAGTAAGGAGAACTTCCAGCAGAGGTACCTGTTTGACCAGGGGGATCCCAATTCCATCCTCTGCAATATGGAGAGGGCTTTTGACAACGGGGTGGTTATGAGAGGAGAGCTGGGGACCTACACCCTGGCCTACATCCAGATGGCCCTTGATGTGCTGAAAGGGGAGGGGGGACGGACCGATGCCCCTCTGTATGATCTTCAGCAGGTTATTGACTACCTAAACGCCTTTTGGGGCTGTATGGATGACCAGGTGGAGGATCAGGTGTGCCGGAACATCATCAAGTGCGGCAAGTACCTGGAGAGGCTGGATCTGTACATGCGCCTGGGATATCCCGCAAAGGCTGTGGAGAAGGAGTTCAGCAAGTTTTTAAACAGGCTTCACCAGTCCGGGCTTTCTTACAGGAAAGAAAATGAGGCAAAGCTGGCAGAGATCATAGGCCTTGGGGAGAGCTGGAAGGACCGGAGTGAGGAGGCTCTGGAGGCTTTGTGGAATTTATTTTGAGGTGATGGACTTTGAAAAGACTGAGGTTTCATTATGATATGGAACTTACGTTCAGCGCTCCGGTGACAGAGCACCATTTTGTGTTCCGCTGTCTTCCCATGGAGGACAGACAGCAGAGGTGCTATGGCCTGGAGTACAGCATTGAACCGTCGGGAAGAATCCTGGAGCTGACAGACGGGTTGGGCAACCGGACCTGCGTGGGGGAGGCCATGGGATTCCATGACAGCCTGAGGGTGCGGGCCTCTGGAACGGTTTTTGTGGACAGGAGCCAGGAAGGGGAGAAGGCCGCTGCTGCCCATCCCCTGTTCCGGTTTCCCTCGGTCTACACCGTGGCTGACGAAGGGCTGCGGCGGTTTCTGGAGGATACAAAAAGGGCCTGGGGGTCCGGAGGCTTATCGGGTACCAATACCAGCAAGGCTGGCGGGGAAAGGGCTGTGGAACCTGCCCGGAGCAGGGATTTTCTTGAATATCTCATGAACACCCTTTACAGCTATTTTTCCTATGTCCCCGGAAAAACCGATGTAACGACCACAGCGGCCCAGGCCCTGGAGGGCGGTGGCGGAGTCTGCCAGGATTATGCCCACATCTTTCTGGCCCTGTGCCGCCTTATGGGCATTCCGGCCCGGTATGTGGCAGGCATGATGGTGGGGGAAGGCGCTACCCACGCGTGGACAGAGGTGTGGATTTTAGGTGCCTGGATCGGGTTTGACCCTACCAACAACCGCCTGGTGGGAGATCATTATATCAAGCTGTCCCACGGAAGGGATTTTGGGGACTGCACCATCGATAAAGGCTGTTTTAAAGGGTTTGCCGCCCAGAAACAGAATATATATGTAAAGGTAGAGGAATAATATGGTGAAGACTGTCGTTTCTGTCGGGCTTCCGGTGGACGAAACGCTGCAAATCCGCAAGCAGACCATCGAGCCGGAGGGGTATGACGGAAAAGGAAAGAGAATCTGTATTGTAACAGGAACCCACGGGGATGAGCTGGAAGGACAGTATGTGTGCTATGAGCTTGGCCGCAGGGTCAGAGAGCAGATGGAACATCTGAAAGGAACCGTAGAGATCTACCCGTCTCTGAACCCTCTGGGGATGGATTCCATAACCAGGGGCATTCCTATGTTTGATCTGGACATGAACCGGATCTTTCCGGGAAATGAGGAGGGGCCGGTGCCGGAGTACGTGGCTTCCAGAATCATTAAGGACATAGAAGGAGCGGACCTGTGCGTGGACATCCATGCCAGCAATATTTTCCTCAGGGAAATCCCCCAGGTGCGGGTGAGCGAGATGACGGCAAGGAGCCTGCTGCCCTTTGCTAAGAGGCTGAATATTGACTATGTGTGGGTTCACGGGGCAGCCACCGTGCTGGAGGCAACCCTGGCCCACAGCCTGAACATCATCGGCGTCCCCACCCTGGTGGTGGAGATGGGGGTGGGCATGAGGATCACCACAGAGTACGGCCATCAGCTGGTGGACGGAATCTTCTGTCTGATGAAGGACATGGGGATCTGGGATGGGGACACTATTGAGCCCAAGAAGCCTATCATCTCCACTGACGGGCAGGTGGGATTTGTCAATGCCAACCATTCAGGCATCTTTCTCCCCCATGTGGACCACTGGGACAGCATCCATCAGGGTCAGGTCATCGGGGAGATCTTAAATCCCCTGGAGGGAAAGGTGGAGGAAGTGCTCTTCGCGCCCTGTGACGGCATGGTGTTTACCTTAAGGGAATATCCTATTGTCAACAGCGGATCCCTCATCGCCAGGGTGCTGGGAGGTGACTACCATTGAGAAAAGAGATTATCTACCGGATGGGCAATACATACCGGGATGATTTGAACATCTACGGCTATTATTTCGGAAAAGGGGAGAAATCCGCCTGTGTCGTGGGCGCGATGAGGGGCAATGAGGTTCAGCAGATGTACGTGTGCTCCCAGCTGGTGAAGACTTTGAAGGCCCTGGAGGAGCGGGGAGCTTTTGTGTCAGGCAATGAGGTCCTGGTGATTCCGTCGGTAAACCACTCTTCCATGAATATCGGCAAGCGGTTCTGGGCTGTGGACAACACGGATATCAACCGGATGTTCCCGGGCTATGATCAGGGGGAAACAACCCAGAGGATCGCCGCGGGAGTTTTTGACGTGGTTCAGCACTACAGCTACGGAATCCAGTTTCCCAGCTTTTACATGCCCGGAGATTTTATTCCCCATGTGAGGATGATGGAGACCGGATTTCAAAATCCAGGCCTTGCCAACCTTTTCGGACTTCCCTATGTGGTGATCAGAAAGCCCAGACCAGTGGATACCACTACCCTGAATTACAACTGGCAGATCTGGGATACCAGCGCGTTTTCCCTTTACACCAATGCCACGGACCAGATTGACGAGACTTCCGCGACCCAGGCGGTGGCGTCGGTTTTAAGGTTCTTGGTGAGGATGGGGATTTTGCGCTATACCAGCCACAGCGGCTATATTGCCACTGTGCTTCACGAGGAGGATTTGACAAATGTCAGGTCCGACGCCGCGGGGATCTGCAGGCGGCTGGCAAAGCCGGGGCAGGAGGTTCACAGAGGAGATGTGCTGGCTCAGGTGATCCACCCTCTGGAGGGAGAGGTTATCAGCCAGATCCTGTCCCCGGCAGGGGGAATCATCTTCTTTTCCCACAACGGGCCCCTGGTGATGGAAGGGACGATTGTGTTTAAGATCATAAAGAGGCTGCATCAGTAAACCATTGGTAAAATGTAGAAGACAGGAGTCAGGAGGAAATGCGGGAAGACATTTTTCAGATGTATCTGGGAGAATTGAGCGGGATCAAAAGCTGTGACGAGGAGGAAAATAACAGGCTTTTGAGTGCCCTTGCCTCGGGAGATCCGGGGGCAAGGGACAGGCTCATTGAGGGCAACTTAAAAACCGTTCTGGAGATGGTCAGGGATTATGTTGGCAGAGGGATCCCGGCAGGGGATCTGGTTCAGGAGGCCAATATGGCCCTTGTCGTGGCTGTCCGGGAATATGAGGGCGGTGGTTTTGACAGCTTCCTCAAAGACAAGGTGAGGGCAGCCCTTTTAAACGCGGTGGAGCGGCAGTCCATGGAGACCAAAACCGCCCGGAAGATGGTGGACAGGGTAAACAGGCTTCAGGATATTTCCGCGGAGCTGGCGGAGGAACTGGGGCGGGAGGCCACGGTGGAGGAGCTGGCCAGGCGCATGGAGCTGACAGAGGAGGAGATCCGGGAAGCCATGAAGGTGACCATGGACGCCATGACTTTGGTGGAGAGATAGTGGCCGTCAGAGGGCGGCAGGAGAAGTGTCGAAAGCGGCCTGCCAGACTGGGTTAGCGGTGTCGGCTGGGGACAGGCAGAGACGGGCAGGAGGAGAAGAACAGATGAAACTATATTTGATACGCCACGGACAGACGGACTGGAACGTGGCGGGGAAGATCCAGGGGAGCACGGATATCCCCTTAAACGACATGGGAAGAAGACAGGCGGCCTGTCTGGCCAGGGGCATGGAGAAGCGGCCTGTGGAGAAGGTCTTTACCAGCACCTTGTCCAGGGCCTACGAGACCGGACTTGCCATCGGAAAGAGCCAGAATGTTCCGGTGGAGCGCCTTGAGGGCCTGGAGGAAGTAGGCTATGGGGTGTGGGAAGGCATGACCATGGAGGAGATCCAGGAACAATACCCAAAAGAACTGGAGCTGTGGTACAACAGCCCTGTGGATGTGGCCCCCCCGGAGGGGGAGAGCCAGGTTCAGGTGTATGACAGGTGCGGCAGGGCGTTGGAGACCATATTGGCTAAAGCACAGGGAGACGTGGCCATTGTGTCCCACGGGGCTACGGTGGTGTTTCTGCTGGAGCATCTGCTTAAGGATACCAGAAAAGATGAGGACGAGGATATTATTGTAGGGAACGCGAGTATTTCTACTATTGAATATGATCCGGAAACCAGGGTGTTCAGGCTGGCGCGGCTCAATGACCAGGAACATCTGAAGGGGCTTTGAGGAAAATATGTTTAGTCAGTTGAAGATGCCTGGCGAGGTGGCCCAGGAGATCGGGGCTAGGGAAAAGGCCAGGAGAAAGCAGAAAAAGTTAACTCAGGAGCAGTTAAGTGCCAGGGCAGGGATCAGCCTGGCTTCTCTGAAAAGGTTTGAGCAGACAGGCGAGATTTCTTTTGTATCCCTTTTGAAAATCGCGGCTGTTCTGGATGAGCTGGATGTTTTTGACAGCCTTTTTGTAAGGCGGAAGTACAGTTCGATACAGGAGGTAATTGATGAATGGGATTCGTAGTCTTACAGTCAAGTATCATGGAAGAAACGTCGGCACCTTGGCCCAGGCGAAAGGCGGACTGTGCCCGTTTCAATATGACAGGCAGTGGCTGGCAGACGGATTTTCCATAAGTCCTTTCAGCCTTCCCCTGACGGGGGAGGTTTTTTTTCCAAAGTCAGATCTTTTGGAGGGGTTGTTTGGGGTGTTCGCGGACAGTCTTCCGGATGGGTGGGGAAGGCTTTTAGTGGACCGGCTGCTTCTGTCCAACAAGATATCCCCTTCCAGTGTAAATGCCCTGGAGCGTCTTGGAATCGTGGGGGCGGGAGGCATGGGGGCTCTGGAGTATTTTCCGGAGCTGTTTCATATGGAAGAGAGGCAGCGGCTGGATTTTGACCAGCTGTCACAGGAGTGCGAAAAAATTTTAAAGGAGCAGAGCAGCAAAGATCTGGACCTGTTGTTTCAGCTGGGCGGGTCTTCCGGAGGGGCCAGGCCAAAGGTGCTGGTTCAGATAGACAAGGAGAGCTGGATCGTAAAATTTCCGTCTTCTTATGACCGGGGAACCATCGGGGAAGAAGAATACCGGTATATGGAGTGCGCGCGGGCATGTGGCATCGACGTGCCGGAGGCAAGGCTTTTTCCGTCTAAAAAGAGCAGAGGATATTTTGGAGTGAAGAGGTTTGACAGGGATTTTGGAAAAAAGATCCATATGGCTACCGTCAGCGGCCTTCTGGAGACATCCCACCGGATTCCCAATCTGGATTATCATGATCTGATGAAACTTACGTTTCTTCTGACAAAAGACAGCCGGCAGGGAGAGGAGATGTACCGGAGGATGTGTTTTAATGTCTATGCTCACAACCGGGATGACCACTCAAAAAATTTTTCATATTTGTACGACGAAAAAGAAAAGGGGTGGAAGCTGACCCCGGCCTATGATCTGACTTACAGCAGTTCCATAGGAGGGGAACATGCCACCTGTGTGGACGGCAACGGGAGGAACCCCGGGGCGGCAGAACTGGAAGCGGTGGGAGCTAAGGCAGGCCTTGCCAGGACAAAGGCCCGGCGGATCAGAGAGGAAATTGAGGAGACTGTGAAATCCCGCTTGACAGATATCCTGCAGTCATATTAGTATGATACCGAGAGTCAAAGAGAGAATACCTCACCACAAGAAGGAGGAAACACCACATGAGTGTAAAGAGGATTTACGTTGAGAAAAAGCCGGGCTTCGCGGTAAAAGCCCGTGAGCTTCGGGGCGAGATCAAAAGTTATCTGGGTATTGAGTCTGTGACCGGCGTTCGTGTGTTGATCCGTTACGATATTGAAAATCTGTCTAAGGAGACTTATGAGGCAGCCCTGGGAACCATTTTCTCCGAGCCGCCTGTAGATCAGCTGTATGAGGAGGACTTTCCAAGGGAGCAGTCGGATCTTGTATTTTCTGTGGAATACCTTCCGGGGCAGTTTGACCAGAGGGCCGACTCCGCGGAGCAGTGCGTGAAGCTTTTGAGAGAGGACGAAGAGCCGGTGATCCGCACTGCCACCACCTATGTGATCTCAGGGGCCGTCACAGAGGAACAGGCCCAGGCCATCAAGTCTTTCTGCGTCAACCCGGTGGACTCCAGAGAGGCGGACAGCCCTAAGCCTGATACCCTGGTGACGGTGTTTGAGGTCCCCGATGATGTAAAAGTGTTTGAGGGTTTCCGGGATTTTGATCAGGCAGCCTTAAAGGAACTGTACGATTCCCTGAACCTGGCCATGACCTTTAAGGATTTTGAACATATTCAGAACTATTTCGGGGGGGAGGAGCGCAGGGATCCCACCATGACAGAGATCCGGGTGCTGGACACCTACTGGTCCGACCACTGCCGCCACACTACCTTCCAGACAGAGCTGAAGGATGTGACATTTACCGAGGGGGCTTACAAGGCTCCTATCCAGGGAGTCTATGAGCAGTACTTAGCTGACAGAGAGGAGATCTACAAGGGGAGAAAGGACAAGTTTGTCTGCCTTATGGACCTGGCTCTTCTGGCCATGAAAAAGCTGCGGGCCCAGGGAAAGCTGGAGGATCTGGAGGAGTCTGAGGAGATCAATGCCTGCAGCATCGTGGTTCCCGTTGAGATCGACGGTGTAAAAGAAGAGTGGCTGGTGAATTTTAAAAATGAGACCCACAACCATCCCACTGAGATCGAGCCCTTCGGCGGCGCGGCCACCTGTCTGGGCGGCGCGATCCGGGATCCCCTTTCCGGAAGGACTTATGTGTACCAGGCCATGCGGGTCACCGGGGCCGCGGATCCCAGGAAATCTCTGGCAGAGACCCTCCACGGCAAGCTGCCTCAGAGGAAGCTGGTGACAGGGGCGGCCAAAGGGTACAGCTCCTACGGCAACCAGATCGGCCTGGCCACAGGCTATGTAAAGGAGATCTACCACCCGGACTATGTGGCCAAGCGCATGGAGATCGGAGCGGTTATGGGCGCGGCCCCCAGAAAAGCCGTGATCCGGGAGACCTCTGACCCGGGCAATATCATTATCCTCCTGGGAGGACGCACGGGCCGGGACGGCTGCGGCGGCGCTACAGGATCCTCCAAGGTACACACAGAGAGCTCCATTGAAACCTGCGGCGCGGAGGTGCAGAAAGGAAATGCCCCCACAGAGCGGAAGATCCAGAGGCTGTTCCGCCGTCCGGAGGTCAGCGGCATTATCCGCAAATGCAATGATTTCGGAGCTGGCGGCGTGTCCGTGGCCATCGGCGAGCTGGCGGCTGGTCTTCAGATTGATCTCGACAAGGTGCCCAAGAAATACGCGGGCCTGGACGGGACGGAGATTGCCATCTCCGAGTCCCAGGAGCGCATGGCGGTGGTTGTGGATAAAAAGGATGTGGACCTGTTTCTGGGCTACGCGGCCCAGGAGAACCTGGAGGCCGTCCCTGTGGCAGTGGTCACGGAGGAACCCCGCCTGGTGATGAACTGGAGAGGGAAGACCATCGTGGATATCAGCCGGGCGTTTCTGGACACCAACGGCGCTCATCAGGAGGCTTCCGTGATCCTGGAGGTTCCGGGGAAGGAGGGCAATCCTTTTGTCCGTTGTCCGGATATTCCCGATGTGAGAGAAAAATGGCTCGAGACCCTGTCCTCCTTAAACGTGTGTTCCCAGAAAGGTCTGGTGGAGATGTTCGACGGCTCCATCGGAGCGGGCTCTGTGTTCATGCCCTACGGGGGGAAATATCAGTTGACCGAGACCCAGACCATGGTGGCAAAACTGCCGGTACAGAAGGGAAAGACCGACACGGTCACCATGATGAGCTATGGATTTGACCCCTATCTGTCAAGCTGGAGCCCCTTCCACGGAGCTATCTACGCGGTGGTGTCCTCTGTGGCCAAGATCGTGGCCAGCGGCGGCGACTACGAGAAGATCCGCTTTACGTTCCAGGAGTATTTCCGCAGGATGAGCCAGGAGCCGGCCCGCTGGAGCCAGCCCTTTGCCGCTCTTTTGGGAGCCTACAGCGCGCAGCTTGGCTTCGGACTTCCGTCCATCGGAGGCAAGGACAGCATGTCGGGAACCTTCAATGACATCGACGTTCCCCCCACCCTGGTGTCCTTCGCGGTAGATGTGGCCAGCCATAAGCAGATCATCACACCGGAGTTTAAGAGGCCGGGCAGCAAGATCGTGGTGTTCCGCGTTGAGAAGGACCAGTACGATCTGCCGGTATATGACCAGATCAAGGATGGCTATGGAAAGCTTGCCCGGGACATAAGGGCGGGAAGGATCATTTCTGCCTACGCGGTGGAGGGCCATGGCATGGCGGAAGCTGTCAGCAAGATGGCTTTTGGCAACAGGCTGGGCGTGAAGATTGAGCACAATGTGGATCCAAGGGATTTCTTTGCCCCGGGCTGGGGCAGTATTGTATGCGAAGTTCCTGACGGCAAGGTTGGGGAGCTGTCCATCACCTACACGGTTATCGGGGAAGTGACAGACAGGCAGGCGTTCCAGTACGGAAGCATAGAGATTTCCATGGATCAGGCCTTGGAGGCCTGGACCGGAACTCTGGAGGAAGTGTTCCCGACAGTGTCGGGAGTGGAGCAGACCCCGGTTCCTGATGAGACCTATGACGTAAGGGAGAAGGGGCAAAAGGTCTATGTCTGCAGGCATAAGGTCGCGAAGCCTCATGTGTTTATCCCTGTGTTCCCGGGAACCAACTGCGAGTACGACAGCGCCAGGGCCTTTTTGAGGGCAGGGGCCACGGTTACCGATAAGGTGTTCAAGAACTTAAGCGCTTCCCATATCCGGGATTCTGTGGAGGAGTTTAAAAAGGAGATCGCCAGAGCCCAGATTGTCATGTTCCCGGGGGGATTCTCCGCGGGAGACGAGCCGGAGGGGTCTGCCAAGTTCTTTGCCGCCGTGTTCCGCAATCAGGTCATCAAGGAGGAGATCCTGAAATTGCTGAACGAGAGGGATGGCCTGATGCTGGGGATCTGCAATGGTTTCCAGGCCCTTATTAAGCTGGGGCTGGTGACAGAGGGAGATGTGGTGGAGCAGCATTCCGACTCTCCTACCCTGACCATGAACACCATTGGCCGCCATGTGTCCAAGATGGTGTACACCAAGGTCATGACCAACAAGTCTCCCTGGCTTATGGGCGCGGAGCTTGGAGGCGTGTACTGCAACCCGGCTTCCCACGGCGAAGGACGGTTTGTGGCCAATGAACACTGGCTTAAGAAGCTGTTTGAAAACGGCCAGGTCGCCACCCAGTATGTGGATGACAAGGGAAATCCCACCATGGACGAGTTCTGGAATCCCAATGGGTCCTACATGGCCATTGAGGGCATCACAAGTCCTGATGGCAGGATTTTGGGCAAGATGGCTCACTCCGAGAGACGGGGTGAGGCCGTGGCCATGAACATCTATGGGGAGCAGGATATGAGGCTGTTTGAGTCGGGTGTGGAGTATTTTAAGTGATTTTTCGCCAAACATGGAGAGAGGCTGTGACTTAAGAAGGGTCACAGCCTCTCGCTGTAAATTTTAGAAAGGAAACCAACATGCTTGTAAAGGAGAAGCTGCAGGACCGGGAGCGTTTTTCAGATATTGACAGCCGGATCGCGGATTATATGCTGGAGCGGCAGGAGCGTCTTAGGGAGGACAGTGTGAGGCAGATCGCGAAGAAACTTTATGTGGCGCCATCCTCGGTCATCCGTTTCTGCCAGAAGCTGGGATATGTGGGGTTCAATGAGCTGAGGGAGGAGTATTTGAAGGAGCTTCTGTACCTTTCCTCCCACTTTCAGACACTGGACCCTAATTTTCCATTTGACAGGCAGGACAAGGATATGACTGTGGCCAACAAGATCGGGGTGCTGTATGAAGAGATCGTCCGGGACTGCCAGTCTCTTCTGAACCCGGAAGTATTGGGAAAAGTCATCAGGCTGCTTCGGGCGGCTCCCAGGATATACATCTGCGCCTCCAGCGCCCAGTTGGGGGTGGCGGAGGTGTTCCGGGACAAGATGATGAAGATCGGCAGGCTGGTCCATATCTGTACCCAAGCCGACGAGGGATTCTACCATGCCTCCTACTGTGAGGCGGGGAGCCTGTTTTTTCTGATCTCCTATACAGGGGAGACCAAGAGGGTGCTGAAGGCCGCTAAAAAGGTGAGGGAGCGGGGGCTTTCCTCCGTGGCTGTCACTTCTTACGGCAGCAATACCCTGTCGTCCATGTGCGCTGTCAGCCTCTATGTGTCCACAAGGGAGAAGCTGATCAAAAATCTGGGCGCGTTTGGGATCAATGTGTCGGTGATGTATCTTCTGGATGTGGTCTATGCCGGGTATTTTAACCGGGACTATGACCAACATCTGGCGGACAAGATAAAGTATTCCAGCGAATCCGAGGAAGCGGGAAAACGGGAGGGCAGGCATTCCAGCAATCCTATCCTGGAGGGATAGGGAACATTGTTCTCTTTTAAGACGTGAAAATTCCCTGAGAAAGAGAACACTGTACCTTTTGCCCCAAGAACCATTGACAAACAGGGGAAAATCCGTGAAAATAGAGACATAAATAATCACAGAAACGGATCAGGAGGATAAAATCATGGAAAAGAAACCTGTAAAGATCGTAACCATCGGCGGCGGCAGCAGCTATACACCTGAGCTGATGGAGGGCTTCATCAAACGCTATGACCAGCTCCCCATCAAGGAGATCTGGCTGGTGGATATCGAGGATGGAAAAGAGAAGCTGGAGATCGTGGGCAAGATGGCCCAGCGCATGTGGGATGCTTCCCCCTATGACGTAAAGGTACATCTGACTCTGGATCGGAGAGAAGCCCTTCCGGGAGCGGATTTCGTCACCACCCAGTTCAGGGTAGGCCTTTTGAACGCCAGGATCAAGGACGAGAGGATTCCGCTGTCCTACGGCATACTGGGACAGGAGACCAACGGCGCGGGCGGCATGTTCAAGGCGTTCCGCACCATTCCGGTGATCCTGAGCATTGTGGAAGATATGAAGGAGCTGTGTCCTGACGCCTGGCTGGTGAACTTTACCAACCCCAGCGGCATGGTCACAGAAGCGGTTGTCCGCTACGGCAAGTGGGACAAGGTCATCGGCCTGTGCAATGTGCCTGTAGGCGCTATGATGAAGGAGCCGAAGATGATCGGCAAGACCTTGGACGAGCTGATCTACAAGTTCGCGGGACTGAACCATTTCCACTGGCACAAGGTCTTCGACTTAAACGGCCATGACGTGACCCGGCAGATTATCGACAAGCTGTATGATCCGGAGACCGACGCGGGCGTTCCGGCCAACATTTTTGATGTGAAGTTCCACAAGGAGCAGCTTGACCAGATGGGTATGATTCCCTGCGGATATCACAGATATTACTACAGGCAGGAAGAGATGCTTAACCACATGCTGGAGGAGTACAAGGACCCGGAGAAGGGTACCAGGGCCCAGCAGGTAAAGCAGACCGAGGCAGAGCTGTTTGAGCTGTACAAGGATCCGAACCTGGATCACAAGCCGGAGCAGCTGGCCAAGAGAGGCGGAGCCCACTATTCGGATGCTGCCTGCGAAACCATTGCTTCTATTTACGGCAACAAGAATTCCCACATTGTGGTTTCCACTAAGAACAACGGCGCGGTGCCGGATCTTCCCGCTGACTGCGTGGTGGAGGTATCCGCCCACATCGGAGCCTGCGGTGCCCTTCCCATTGCCTTCGGACCTCTTCACCCCGCGGAGAGAGGCTGGCTTCAGGTGATGAAGAATATGGAACTGTGCGTGTGTGAGGCTGCCGTTACCGGCAACTATGGAATGGCCCTTCAGGCATTTATCCTGAATCCACAGGTTCCTTCCGGCGCGACCGCGAAGAGAGTCCTTGACGAACTGTTGATCGCTCATAAAAAGTACCTTCCTCAGTTTGCCCAGAAGATCGCGGAGCTTGAGAAGGAAGGCGTCACCATCAAGGATGACGTGGCCAGAGAGCTGACCGAGCAGGGCCTGTAAGGAGCTGACCGGGAGAGCGAACCCTTCCTCCCGGGTCTGCCTGGGGAGATGATTTCGAATACAGGAAAAGGAGCTGTCATACCAGTCCGGTATGGCGGCTCCTTTTCTGATGTGCCCAGGTCTTACGCCAGAGACCCCATGGGATCCCATGGCTTTAAGACAATGGTCTCTGTGTTCAGGATGTCAAGCTGGTCGTTGGTTAAATATTTCTTATTGACCACTACCTGGTACATGTACTGGCTGAACCACTGGTCGCTCATGACAAAGTATCCCTTTTTGCCCGGCTCCTCCCCCCAGCTGTTCTCCACCCTCCAACGGGTGGGAAGGCCCTGGTCAGTTAAGTTCACTCCCTGGAACACCATGGCATGGGTCATCAGGCTCTGGCAGTAGTCTAAGCGCTGGGCCTTGTCCATGGGGAATTCTACCTGGAGGAAGTCGCCAAAATCATAGACCTCCGGATCCATGATGCCGGAATCCCGGTTGACAAAGGGGCCCATATCACAGCCGAACCACACCGGTTCCCCGTCCTTTAACTGGGCAATGGCTGCTTTTTTCAGATCCTCAATGGGAAGATTTATGTAGCACACAGGTCTGCCTTCTTTTACATTGCCCAGCATATCTACGGTATACCGGCGGTAGAAGGGTTTGTCCGCTGTTGGGGCATTGATCAGGCTTATGTAGTCGTTTAAGTCCATGTCCACATATTTTTTGAAAAATTCCATGGGAGTCAGCCCTGTTTCCTGGATAAAGTTTCCGTTCTTGTCCCTGGCCTCCATGTCCACGGTCTTGGGCGGTTCGCCCAGGCAGACACACAGCATACGGTAGATGTCACCCAGCATGGCGTTTTTTTTCTTCTCCAGTGCCTCATGGTCCAGGCCGTCAGCGGCTGCTTGGCGCAGAAGGCAGGCATCATTTCTCAAAAGCTCTGTCATCACCCGGTTCATCTCCCTGGTGCTGCCGGATACAGAGGATTCGGGCATACTGTATTTGGGAACAACGCCGTACTTGTTCACCAGGTTGGCCATCATGTCCCACTGACCACCGTCGCCGATGGGGTCTGATAAAAGGTGGCAGAGGACGCGGCTGCCCACAGGCTGGTCCAAGGTGTCCAGGATATTCTCCAAAAACCAGTTGGATTTCTCCAGCTTGTCCCAGAATAAGAGATAGTTCTGGGACAGCTCAAAGTTCTCAAGATGATAATTTTGAATGATCCGAAAACGCATCACGTTGGTGGCCGCGAAAAGCCAGCACCGCCCGCTCTGCTTCTGATGGGTGATGGCCCCCTGCTTCAGGGACAGGGAAAACTCATGATTGTCCCTTCTGGATACCATAGGATTCTGGCAGGTTTTGAAAAGTCCCGCGGACATGACCGCGTCCCGTGCCACGCGGCTGGCCCGGTCACCGGTAAAACGGGCGCTGTATTGTTCAAGGGCCTCACAGGTAATATGTTTGCTCATGGTCAGAGCCTCCTTTGTGTAAATAGAAATCGCGTCTATTACTATAACTCAGAAAGCAGGATTTGTCAGCAGGATTTTTACTTTGAAAGTCCGCCGCCGAAGGCGGCATGAATTCAGGTATGCCAAATGCGCCCGCCACATACTTTCATGTGTGGTGGCGCGTCCGCTGCCGGGCGCATGCAGGTTACTTTAAAAGTCCCATCGCCGTCAGGCGATCTGAATTCAGGTATGCCAAGCGCGCCCGCCAGACTTTCATGTGTGGTGGCGCGTCCGCTGCCGGGCGCGTGAAGATTTGCTTGATTTTGACCTTGTCATCCTCCCCTCAACGGTGTAAAATTTATACTAAGGAAGGAAAAGACGCGGCATCCTACCTTTCACAATTTGCCCTGAACCCCGGGAGGGGCCATGGGAAAAAGGAGGAAACAGATGAAAAAATATTGTTGGGTAAAGGGTATGGCAGCCCTGGTGGCGGTGACCCTCATAAGCGGCTGCACATCGGCAGAGGGGGCCAGCCTTTATGACCGGGGACTCCGCCTGGTGGAGAAGATGGATGTCATGGCAGAGTCTGAGAGCTACTGGAATATGATGACATCTTCACAGGAGACGAGCGAGATTATAAAGGAAATCGGAGCCGGCGATTACTCCAGCCCCAGAGCGGTATATGAGGTCAGGGTGTCAAAAGAAACCAGGGAGCTTCTGGTGGACTTTTTAGGGGAAGATTCTTCATTTAGCCAGCTGCCGGAGGAGGTCCGCGAGGAGCTGGACCACCGTCTGGCCTCAACCATTGCCACCAGGTTCAGCGCCATGGCCGGGGTAGAGACCCTGGCAGCTGTCAGCGTGCTTTCGTCCAGCGATCACTTTATAGACAGCAGCCTGACAGAAGACCGGATCTATTTTTATATCTATGACAATGGATACTGGGGCACGGTGACCTTCCAGCCTTACGAGGATGGCATTGTCCACGCCTCAGGATTGATGGTCAGCAGCGATATCTTTGACGGGACAGATGGAGAGGAGCTCCTTAAGTGGTTTGTGGAATACGGAGGCCTGCGGGAGGAGGATATCTCAAAGGTTGATTTCCAATAGGAATTTTTTGGTGAAATAATCCGCGGAATCCTGGGCATGATAACCCTGTAAGATGTACTTTAATATTACAGGAGGGAACTTATCATGACAAAACTGGATTGTAATGTAACAAACTGTCTTCATAACTGTGACAATCACTGCTGCAAGCAGGCCATTATCGTGGACGGGAGCAAAGCCAAGGACTGCCGCGATACCTGCTGCGGAAGCTTTGACGAGAACAAGGATGGAGCGTTCCACAACCTGTTCAAGACTCCAGAGAGCCGTCTGGAGGTAGACTGCGAGGCGGTGAACTGCGTGTACAACAGGGACCGACACTGTGAGGCGGACCACATCGGCATTGCCGGAGACGGGGCCTCGGACGCGAGTCACACAGAGTGTGCCACTTTCCAGATGCGTTAGCACTGATGGGCGCGCTGCCCGGAAGACCTTCCTTAACAAGAAGGCTTCCGGGCTTTTTTGGTATACGGGGCGGAGAGGAGTATGGCCGCTAAAGCGGTCCCGCCCGTGCACGGCGAGCGGGGAACACTGGATTAGTCACTTCTTGTAGAAAATCCCGGACAGTTATGCTATACTCAAAAATAAGTAAAACATAAGGAGGAGGGGCTTATGAGTAAACAGGAGACATACCTGGAAGCCCTGGACAGACAGGGGCTGTTTGAGGATTCCGCCCACAGGACCCGGTTTAAAGAGCTTTTGGACTGTTACAGCCAATACCCGTTTTTTAACAGGGGTCTGTGCAAATGCATGTACTTATCAGCCTGGGATGAGGAGCATTTTGCCATTATCCTGGGAGTGCTGACGGATCTGGCTCTTGGCAGGGAGAGGGACACAGAGGAGATGCGGATCCAGGGGGAGGCCATGGCTGAGGAACATATGGGAGGGGAGTACTATGTGTATCAGCTCTCCAACGCGTTTCTGGACAACAGGGAATTTGAGCTGGAGGAAGGTGTGGAGCTGTCAGAAGAATTTGAACACATCATCACCCAGGCTCTTAAGGCGGAAAAGGCCATTGATCAGGTCAGTCTGTAATCGTAAGAAATATTCATGGTTCTTTAATGGTCTTTTTCTCCGGAATCGAATATAATGGCTTTGTGTTTTAACACACAACAACCAGAATACGCGCCGCCTGCCAGGGAGGCGGATTTATGAGAGAAAAGGAGAATTAATATGAAAAAGAGATTTATGGCATTGACAGCAGGAGCCGCCGCGGCTATGATGATAGTGACTGGATGTTCCGGACAGGCAGATCAGACTGCCACATCGGCACCGGCCCAGACCGAGACCGCGGCAGAAACCGAGACAGGGACAGAGAAAGAAAGCGAGACAGAGACCAAGGTCAGTGAGACGGAAGGCGGGGCAGAGGAGACCGTGGAGGAGACACAGCAGGAGATTCCGGAACAGAGCCTGGAGGAACCGTCGGTTCCCCTTAAGATCTGGGGAGAGATCACAGAGGTGACGGACAGGGTCATTTATGTGGATAACCAGTCGGAAAACTCTTCGCCCGGAGAGTTCGTTCTGACCATAGACCCGGATACCACCAGGATCCTGGATGGGGAGAGCGGCCTGCCTGTGGACTATGACGCCATTGAAAAGGGCAGGTTTGAGGCTTATCTGGGGCCGGCCATGACCATGTCCCTGCCGCCTCAGGCCCTGGCTGAGATGGTGATCGTCAACATCAAAGAGGACGCGCCCGCGGCTCAGTACGTCATCGCGGCGGGCAGCGTGGATGAGAAGGATGGCGTGAAGACTCTGACAGGCAAAGACGGCACAGAGTACGCGCTCTCCCAAGAGGTTTCCATCATCCCCTATCTTACCAGGCAGATGGTCAGACTGGAAGATATAGGGGAAGACTCCCAGTGCCTGGTGTGGATGGGAGATGAGGAGACGGTGGAAAGAATCGTCCTCTTCAATCAGTAGATTATAGAAAAATGACCAGGAGCCAGAAGGAGCCGGGCCGGGAAAGGAACGATTATGGACAGACCATTGGAGCAGGAAGTGCAGGAATTGGTGGCAGACATCCTGGAAGACTATAAGGGGAATCGGGCCATTGATAAGATGGAGGATTTTCTGGATCAGCCGGATAAGGATGTGATCATCAACATTGTCAACAAGATGCTGAGGATCCTGTTTCCCGGATATTACAGGGACAGAACCTACCGGGTCTACAATGCCGCCAGCCAGCTTACTCTCCAGATTGAGGATGTGATGTACTATCTCAACAGGGAGATTGCCAAGGTCTTAAAGTACAGCCCGGATGAGCTGGCTGACAGTGAGAAGATCACCATGGCGTTTTTGAAAAAAATACCAGCCATCAGGGAATACCTGGAGACAGATCTGGAAGCTGCCTTTGACGGAGACCCGGCTGCCGCCAGCAAGGATGAGATCATTTTGTCCTACCCGGGTATGCTGGCCATCACAGTGTACCGCATAGCCCATGAGCTGTTTTTGCTGTCAGTGCCCCTGATCCCCAGGACCATGACCGAGTACGCTCATAGCGTGACCGGGGTGGATATCCATCCCGGGGCTTCTATAGGAAAATATTTTTTTATTGATCACGGGACAGGGATCGTGGTGGGAGAGACCACGGTCATCGGGGAGCATGTAAAGGTGTACCAGGGAGTGACCCTGGGAGCTCTGTCCACAAGCGGCGGGCAGAAGCTGAAGAACAGAAAGAGACACCCAACCATAGAGGACTATGTGACCATCTACTCCAATGCCTCCATTCTGGGCGGTGCGACGATCATCGGCAGGGACTCGGTGATCGGCGGCAATTCCTTTATCACCCGGTCTGTGCCTCCGGGGAGCAGGGTCAGCTTCAGGAATCAGTAAAATTCAAGTTAAAGGAGCAGAGAGACATGTTAAATGACAGATGGGTATTCCGGGAGGATGCCAAGGCAGAGTGCGTGGCAAAAGGAGTTATCAGAAGGGTTCTGGCTTACAGCAAGGATCTGATGTGTGTGGAGAATACATTCGCGGAGGGCGCGGTGGGCAGCCTGCACCATCACCCTCACACCCAGATTACCTATGTGGTCAGCGGTGTCTTTGAGTTTGAGATCAACGGGGAGAAGCGGATCGTAAAAGCGGGAGACACCATGCTTAAGCTGAACGGGGTGGAGCATGGGTGCGTGTGCCTGAAGGAGGGAGTCCTGCTGGATATTTTCAATCCCATGAGAGAGGATTTTGTCTGAGAGAAAATATGTGCAACAGCATGCAGGAAAGAGACAGATAAGGCGGCCGGGAATTGGCCGCCTTTTCCTGTAAAAGTACTTGCATATATGAGGAAAATGAGGTAAACTGTACTAGTACAGTTAATACACTGAAACGAAAAATAATTGAAGACATGGCCCAGGCGCTGTCGTTATAGTAGTGAGAAATGGACATATGTGCAGGAAAGGGGAGCAAGATGGAAGAAAAGAACAAGACACAGGACGCCAGGAATATAAAAGGGATGGATGAGGATCAGTTTCAGGCAGAGTTGGCGGAGCTGATGAAGGAAGAGCCGGGGGGAAAGAAGAAAAAAGGAAAGAAGGCCAGAAGGCAGCGAAAGCCCTGGAGCAAAAAGAGAAAGGTGATCACGGCAGCGGCCCTACTCCTGATTGTGGCCGCTGGCTTTAAGGTATTTGGAGGAGAGAAGGAGAAGACGGTGATGGTTAGCACCTCTGCCCTGATAAAGGGGACCATCCAGGAGGAACTGACCATCAGCGGTCCGGTGTCCGGCACGGACAGCGTGGATGTGGTGTCCAATCTTCACGCCGAGGTGGTGGATATCAAGGTGAAAGAAGGAGACCATGTGGAAGCGGGGCAGCTTCTGGCGGTAATTGACGACAGCGATGTGAGAAAAGAAATGGATATGGCTCAGAACGCCTATGATCTGGCGGTTTCTACATACAATGAGCAGCAGATCCTGGCGGAGAACGGATATGCCAGGGCCTTACAGGAGCAGGAGGCTGCCCGGAAAGACTTTGACAGAACCAATGTGCTGTACCAGTCAGGAAGCGTGTCCCAGCTGGAGTGGGAGACAGCCAGAGATAAGCTGAGGGAAGCCCAGAGGCAGGTGAGGACATTTACCGTGGTGGACGGCAGGGCAGTGGCCAATGAGTCCTATAGCCTCCAGGTGAAGAACGCGGAGTTTGAGCTGGAGAAGAAGAAGGAGCAGCTGGAGGACACCCAGGTAACCAGCCCCATCGCCGGCACCGTGGTCCGGGTCAACACCAAGATCGGACGGTTCGCTGACAAGATTGAGGACGACAAGCCCATGTTTATCATCGAGAATCTGGATATGCTGGAGATGAAGGTCAGCGTCAGCGAGTACTCCATCGGCAATATTCAGGTAGGACAGGAGGCGGTGATCAGCGCGGATATCCTAAACGGGGAGACCGTGGCAGGCAGGGTGACAGCCATCTCCCCCACAGGCGAGGAGAAGGGCAATGGCTCCACGGAAAGGGTTATCCCCACCACTATCCAGATCATAGAGGATAATACCAAGCTCATCGCGGGGATCACCGCCAGGGCCCGGATCATTCTCAATGAGGCGGATGACGCCTGGATCGTCCCCATTTCCTCTGTGCTGGAGACCGCTGACGGCAGCTTTGTACTTACCGTGGATCAGGGAGTTATCCGGTGGATTCCTGTGGAAAAAGGTGTGGAGAGCGATATCCAGATCCAGGTGATTCCTGTGGAGGAAGGAAGCCTGACAGAAGGCATGGGGATCGTGGCGGCACCGAATGAAGGCCTTTATGAGGGCATGAAGGTATTGGAAAATGGAACCGGAAGGTAGGTGCGTTATGGCAGAGGAATTGATTCGTCTGGAGGATCTGGTAAAGATCTATGATACAGGGGCTATTAAGGTTCTGGGACTTAAGAGGATCAACCTGACCATCAACAGGGGAGAGTTTGTGGCCATCATGGGAAAATCCGGGTCAGGAAAATCTACTTTGATGAATATACTGGGGTGCCTTGACCGGCCATCCATGGGACATTATTATCTGGATGGCACTGATGTGGCTTCCATGACTCCCAATGAGCTGTCAGATATCCGCAACAAGAAGATCGGGTTTGTGTTCCAGTCCTTTAATCTGATCTCCAGAACATCGGCTCTTAAAAATGTGGAGCTGCCCATGACTTATGCCAGGGTGGGAAAGCGGGCCAGGAGGGAGCGGGCCTTAAAGCTTTTGGACAGAGTGGGGCTTTTAAGCCGGGCAGAGCATCTGCCAAACGAGCTGTCAGGCGGCCAGCGGCAGAGGGTGGCCATTGCCAGGGCCCTGGCCAACGAGCCGCCGCTGATCCTGGCCGACGAGCCTACGGGAAACTTAGACACAGCCGCGTCAGAGGAGATCATGGGCCTGTTCTCACAGCTCCACAAGGAGGGGGCCACAGTGGTGGTGGTAACCCATGAGGAGAATATCGCGGAATTCACGGACAGGATTATCCGGTTTCAGGATGGACTGGTGATCAGCGATGACAGGAGAGGAGGAGCGGAGGGTGCTGTTTGAAAATATGAACATGGCGTTTTCCGCCATACGAGTCAACAAGATGCGGTCATTTCTGACCATGCTGGGAATTATCATCGGAATCGGGTCCGTGATCTCCATCGTGTCCATCGGAGACACCATGAGGAACTTGTTCGCGGACCTGTATAAAGATGTAGGCGTGACCCAGGCCTTCCTATGTGTGGGGTACTGGATCGACGACAGGAGGATGAGCGATTATTTTATGCTGGATGACCTGGAGCGGGTGAAAGAGGTATTCGGGGATTCCATCGCGTATATTGACAGCAATATGTCCACAGGGGCTGAGGCCATCTATCAGAAGACTACCGTGAGTTTTGATTTTACGGGAATTGATTATAATTATATTGATGTACAGCCTGTGGACATGATCTACGGCAGATATTTAAATGAAGGGGATGTGCTGGGGCGCAAGAAGAACGTGGTCATGGATGTGGACAGCGCCATGCTGCTGTTCGGCACAGAGGACGCGGTGGGACAGACCTTTCGGACGGATCTGTATGGAAATGTAGACGAGTTTACGGTGGTGGGCGTGTATAAAAAGGAGATGAACGCTTTCCAGTCACTGATGATGGGGGGAAGGTCGGACAGGGGGTCCGCGTTTGTGCCCTACACCCTGCTGACCTGGCCCAATGATTATTTTTATTATCTCCATGTGTTTGCCAGTGAGGATGTGGATCTCAATGAGTTTCTGGATCAGCTGAAAGCTTATGTGGCAAACATCAAGGGGAGAAACCCGGAAGACATGTATATGGAGACAGCCATGGAGGAGATGAGCTCCGTGGACTCGGTTATGGGCGGCTTATCCGCGGCAGTGGGAGGAATCGCGGCCATCTCTCTGCTGGTCGGAGGCATTGGGATTATGAATATCATGCTGGTGTCGGTGACAGAGAGAACCAGGGAGATCGGGATCCGTAAATCTCTGGGGGCTAAGACAAGAGATATTCTGATACAGTTTTTGACAGAGTCGGCTATTCTTTCAGCCTGCGGAGGGATTATCGGGATCATCATCGGCGTGGGCCTTGTGTCGGGGATCGGCATGGCCTTTGGCATCGGTGTGGTGATCCGGCCCGCGGTGGTGGTGATGGCAGTGTCCTTCTCAGCGGCGGTAGGTGTGTTTTTTGGGCTGTATCCGGCGTCCAAGGCCGCAAAAGCGGATCCCATCGACGCGCTGAGGTATGAGTGACGGATAAAAGCCAGAGTTTAAAATAAAAGCACAAAAGACCTCTTTTGTGCTTTTATTTTTATGACTGCTCATTGCAAGCGTGAAGAATCTGTGCTATACTAAATTGATATGATTTGTATTTAATTTGGAAAATTGGTATATTATTCATCCACTGTGGGCGGTGATAGACGGATGTTGAATGAGGAAAAGATCAAACTGATGACAAGCATCGGTATGTTTGAGAAAAGAGAAGGCCGGAGGATTTTTATGGTGAACCGGTTTTTCCGAAGCGATTATATCGGCAGGCATGGGCTCCGGGCTTTTTTGGGGTTTACTTTCAGCTGGCTGCTGGGGACAGGGCTGGTGGCGCTTTATAAAGCGGAGGACATCCTGGGGTCTCTGAATTTCGGGAACATTTGGGGGGATCTGACTTTGTATGTGGGAGCCTATTTGGTTGGACTTGCTGTGTATCTGCTGATCGCGGGCGTGGTGTACTGGAGACGGTATGAGTACGCCAGGAGAGGGATGAAGGTTTACACGGCCAAGCTTAAGAGGCTGGAGAAGCGTTATGAGCAGCAGGGAAAAACCGGGCAGGGAGGTAGAAGGCTATGATGGCTCTTTTGGTATTCAGGGAGAAATTGAGAGCTTTTTATGGAAAATATGACGGGTTTGTGATTCCGCTGATCAAATTCAGCCTGAGCATGGCTGTCTTTTTTCTGCTGAACAGCAATGTTGGGTATATGGCAAGGCTGAAAAGCCCGGTGATTCTGGTGGGCCTGTCCCTGGCGTGTTCGTTCCTGCCCTATGGGGTGACCTCCGCTCTGGCGGGCCTGATCCTGGTGGGGCATATCAGCAGCGTGTCTGTGGAGATGGCGCTGATCCTGGCGGTCCTTCTTTTGATGGTGGCTATTTTATACTATGGATTTCAGCCGGGAGACAGTTACCTTCTTCTGCTGACCCCCATATTTTTCTACCTGAAGATCCCCTATGCCATCCCTCTTTTGGTGGGGCTTTCGGGAAGCTTTGTCAGCGTGATTCCGGTGAGCTGCGGCGTGTTTGTGTACTATATCATTCAGTATGTGAAGCAGAACGCGGGGGTTCTGACCAATGACGCTTCCCTGGACATTATCCTGAAATACGGTCAGATCATAAAGAACATGATGTCCAACAGCCAGATGATGCTGATGATCGCCGCCTGCGCCGGGGGGATCATGGTGGTGTATCTGATCCGGATGCTGTCAGTGGACTATGCGTGGCATATAGCCATTGTCACGGGAGCCCTGGTACAGCTGACAGTGATTTTTGTGGGAAATTTTGCTTTTGACATTGTCATGCCGGTGGCGGAGCTGCTGGTGGGAACCATGATTTCCATGGTTATCGCGGCAGTGTACAATTTTATGATATTCGCGGTGGATTACAGCAGGACAGAGTACCTGCAGTTTCAGGATGATGATTACTATTATTATGTGAAGGCGGTGCCCAAGATTACCGTCTCAGCGCCTGATGTGAAAGTGCAGAAGATCAGCACGGTCAAGAGCAGACGGACCAGGGAGTTTCCGGAGCGGTAGCGGAGGGCCCAAAAGGGAGGTGTGTATATGGAAGATATCCTTGCTATGCTCCATGGTTGGATGTCTTTTTTACCAAAGATTACATACATGAATATTGTTGAGATTATAATCATTGCCTTTTTGATCTATGAGATTCTTTTATGGATAAAGAACACCAGGGCATGGACTCTTTTAAAGGGAATTGTTTTTATCCTGGCATTTGCCATATTTACCTACATTCTGAGGCTTGACACCATTATGTGGATCCTTCAGAAGACGGCCCTCGTGGCCACCACGGCGCTGGTGATCATCTTTCAGCCGGAGCTGAGAAAGGCTTTGGAACAGCTGGGAAGCAAGAATCTGGTCAGCGTTTTCCTGTCTTTTGATGACAACAAAGGGGATCAGGGCTTTACGGAAAAGACGGTCAGCGAGCTGGTGAGAGCTTCCTTTGAGATGGCAAAAGTGAAGACAGGGGCTTTGATGGTTATCGAAAGGGGGACTCCCCTAAAGGATATCCAGAGGACAGGAATTGATGTGGATGGCCTTGTGACCAGCCAGCTTCTGATCAATATTTTTGAGCACAATACGCCTCTCCATGACGGCGCGGTGGTGATCAGGGGCAACCGGGTGGCGGCGGCTACCTGTTATCTGCCTCTGTCGGACAATGACAGCATCAATAAGGCCCTGGGCACCAGGCACCGGGCGGCGGTGGGGATCAGCGAGGTGACAGACAGCCTGACCATCGTGGTGTCAGAGGAGACAGGGCGGGTGTCCGTGGCGGAACACGGGGAACTGCAGAAAGTAAAAGACGCGGAAACTCTGGGCCGCATCCTCAGGGAGAGTTTTGTCCAGGAGGAGTCCGGCAACCGGTTCCGGATATGGAAGGGAAGGCTGAAAGATGAAAGAAAAACTGACAAATAATCTGGGACTGAAGATTCTGTCCATCGGCCTTGCTATATTCGCGTGGTTTATGGTAGTCAATGTGGTCAATCCTCTGGTGGTGGACACGGAGGAGGTTCCTGTGGAGATGATCAATGAGGATATCTTAAGCAGGGCAAACCTTACTTACGAGCTGGTGGGAAAGAAGACCGTGACCGTCACTTATGAGGTCAGGACCCGCGACAGGTACCGGGTATCAGCCAGCGATTTTTACGCTTACGCGGACCTGGCCAACCTGTACGATGTCACAGGCTCCATCCCGGTGACGGTGGAGGTGACCAACCGGGATGCCAGAGGCCTCATAGAGGGGGCTGTGACGGTGAAGCCCGGGGTGGTGAGGATACAGACAGAGGAGCTGCAGAGAAAGCGGTTCGATGTGGTTCCCCATGTCACCGGAGAGGCGGCTGAGGGGTATGCCATCGGCAATGTGATGGTGAGGCCGGAGTATGTCTATGTCACTGGTCCCATCTCTGTGGTAGGCCAGATCAATTCCGTGGGCGTGGAAGTGGAGGTGCCGGGAATCGAAAGCGATGTCTCGGGAAGCAGCCGGGTCATCCTGTATGACGCCAACGGCAACGAGCTGGTGGGTCTGGAGGACAAAGTCACTTTAAGCCGCGGGGAGGTGGATTACCAGGTCAGCGTTCTCAGGGTAAAGAATCTAAGCCTTGATTTCCAGGTCAGCGGGGAAGTGGCTGACGGTTACCGGTTTACAGGGGTGGACAGCGATGTTAGGACCATTTCTGTAGAAGGGATGAAATCAGCGTTGGCTTCCTTAAGCACCATCATGGTGCCGGGAGAGCTGCTGAACATCAGCGGAGCGACCCAGGATGTGACGGTAGAGGTTGACTTAAATGAACTTTTGCCTGATAATGTAAGCATGGCCGCGGCGTCAGCTACATCGGCCATGATCACTCTCAGAGTGGAGAAGTTGGAGGAGAGAGGGTTTTCGCTGAACACCCGGGGCCTTCAGCTGGCAGGGGTATCGGAAGAGTATGAATATGAGTTTGAAGAGGATCAGGTCACTGTCTGGATCCGAGGTCTGTCGGAAGATTTGGACCGCCTGGATTCCAGCAGCCTTGTGGGGCTGGTGGATGTATCCATGCTGGGAGCGGGAGATATGGATGTGGATGTGGAGATGGAGCTGACGGAAGGCTTTGAGCTGATGAGGTCAGATCCTCTGCGATTGCATATAACTCTGATCGGGGGAGAGGAAGAACCTGGGGGAGAGGGAGAAAGCGCGGAGGATACACAATAATGACGGAGAGGTAAGACTATATGGTAAGAGCAAAAGTAGTGATCAGGAATCTGACCGGACTGCATCTGAGACCGGCAGGGATTCTTTGCAATAAAGCGATCCTTTATAAGTCCAGGATCCAGTTTCAGACAGACCACACCACAGCCAATGCCAAGAGCGTGTTAAGCGTTCTGGGAGCATGTGTAAAGTGCGGCGATGAGATTGAATTTATCTGTGAGGGTGAGGATGAACAGGAGGCGCTGGATTCCATGATCAGGGTCGTTGAGGACGGCCTGGGAGAATAATCACATTTTTTAAGGAGGGGAAGAAGCATTATGTTTAAGGGAACAAACGCGTCAGCAGGTATCGGCATAGGCAAGGCCGCGGTGATCAAGGAAGTTGAGATGGTGATCCGCCCGGACAAGGTGGCAAGTGTTGAGACGGAGGTTCAGCGTTTCAGGGGAGCACTGGCAGAAACCGTTGCCCAGACAAAGGCGCTGGCGGACGATCTGGCTACCAAGGTGGGGGAGAAGGAAGCGGAGATTATGAACGGTCATCTCATGCTCCTCGCGGACCCCATGATGACCGGGGAGATCGAGGAGGCCATCAAGAGGGACAGCGTCTGCAGCGAGTATGCTATTGAGACTACCTGCACCACCTACGCGGATCTGTTCGCGTCCATGGATGATGAGCTGATGCAGCAGAGAGCCACGGATATGAGGGATATCAAGACCAGGATGCAGCAGGTACTGCAGGGGATCAAGCCGGTGGATATCGCTTCTCTGCCAGAAGGCAGCATTATCGTGGCAAAGGACCTGACTCCGTCTATGACAGCAGGCATTAACCCTGCCAACGTCACCGGTATTGTCACGGAGCTGGGAGGAAAGACTTCCCACAGCGCCATCCTCGCGAGGGCCCTGGAGATTCCGGCGGTGGTCGCGGTGTCCGGCGTTCTGGAGCACATCCAGGAAGGCGATCCCATTGTGCTGGATGGCAGCGAGGGCATCGTTATCGTGAATCCAACTGAGGAGGAGACGGCAGAGTACGAGTCCATGCGAGAGGCGTTTTTGCGGGAGAAGAAAGACCTGGAGCGTTTTATCGGCCAGCCTACGGTGACAAAGGACGGGGTGCATATTGAGCTGGTGGCCAATATCGGCAATCCCGACGATGTGGCCAAGGTAATTCAGTACGACGGAGAAGGCGTGGGCCTGTTCCGTACGGAGTTTTTGTTTATGGACCGCACCTCCATGCCTACGGAGGAGGAGCAGTTTGAGGCATACAAGAAGGTGGCGGAAAGCCTGAAAGGCAAGCCGGTGATTATCCGCACCCTGGATATTGGCGGCGACAAGGAGATTCCCTACATGGGTCTCGCGAAGGATGAGAACCCATTCCTGGGATACCGGGCCATCCGTCTGTGTCTGGACCGGAAAGAGGACATCTATCGTCCCCAGCTCCGGGCACTTCTGAGGGCCAGCGCGTTCGGCGGCATCAAGATCATGATTCCCATGATCACATGTTTAGATGAGATCCGGGAGGCAAAGGCGCTGATTGAGGAGATCAAAGGAGAGCTTGACAGACAGAAGATCCCGTATAACAAAGACATTCAGGTAGGAATCATGGTTGAGACCGCCGCCGCTTCCCTGATGGCGGACGTGTTCGCCAAGGAGGTGGATTTCTTCAGCATTGGCACCAACGATTTGACTCAGTACACCATGTCCGTTGACAGAGGCAATGAGAAGATATCCTATCTGTACTCTACATTTAACCCCGCGGTGCTCCGCAGCATCCGCAACATCATCAGCTGTGGGCGAGAGGCAGGGATCATGGTAGGTATGTGCGGAGAGGCCGCGAGCGATCCCATGATGATCCCCCTGCTGCTGGCATTCGGGCTTAACGAGTTCAGCATGAGCGCTTCCGCGATCTTAAAATCCAGAAAGATGATCACCGGATACAGCAGCGAGGAGCTTCAGGCAGTGGCGGAAAAGGCGATGAGCTTTACAACAGCAAAGGAAGTAGAGGCTTACATGAAGGAATTCATCAGTCAGTAAGCGTCTAAAGGACAGGGCGTATGTTAGTTTACAGTATCTGCTACGCTGCCAGCTATGGATTTGCCCGCTTTGGATGGTATTATCTGTCCGGAGGGGCGCTCCTTGCGGCGGCTGGCTATCTATATTATTACGATTATCATAAGTCAGGCAATCTCATCCACCTGCGGGGGTTGTTTTCCGCCTTCTGGGTGGGAGGTCAGGCCATGGCCTGCTTAAAGCTAAGCTATCTTCAGAGCGACTGGAATCCAATAACCTGGGTGTGTTTTTATCTTGCCCTGGCTGGGTTCTGGCTGACTTATGAGTTTTCCGGCCAGCTGGCAAAGGAGCATTATGGCAGAAGGAGGCAGAGAAGGGGATTTTTCATACGCCCGGTCTATCGGTGTATGCAGGGTCTGACCCTGGTTTCCCTTGGGGCTTTTCTGTTTGAGGTGGTAAAGCTTAAGTATGTGCCCCTGTTGGTGAGAGGGGTTCCCCACGCGTATTCGGAATTCCACATTTCAGGTGTCCATTATTTTACGGTGTCCTGTGTCCTGGTGCCGTCCCTGGCAGTGCTGTTCTTTCTGGAGGGAGGGAGCGGGAGGACATACCGGAATGTAATGGCAGTTGTCATGGCATTGGTCGCTTTGATCATACCGTTGTTATGTGTTTCCAGATTTCAGCTTATTTTCTCAGTACTGGTGGCATGCTTTACTTTTGGCGCGTATCAGAGGAGATTAAATCCCTGGGTCCTGCCGGCCATAGCGGCGGCCCTGCTTCCTTTTTATGTGATACTGACCATAGCCAGAAGCCATGACATTGCGTATCTCAACGGGATCTTCGAGATGAAGAACAGCCAGCTTCCTATTTTTATCTCACAGCCGTATATTTATATTGCCAATAATTATGAGAACTTCGACTGCCTGGTGGAAGCTCTGCCAAAGCACACTTTTGGGATCCGGATGCTGTTTCCGGTATGGGCGCTGACCGGACTTAAGTTCTTGTTCCCTCAGCTCATCAGCTATCCTCCCTATGTGACCAAGACCGAGCTGACCACGGTGACCTTGTTTTATGACGCTTACTATGATTTTGGCATTTTGGGAGTGATTGTCTTTGCCTGTGCCCTGGGTTTTGTGGCCCAGCTTCTGGTAAGAAAAGCGGAAGAGATGAAAAATCCCATAGGATATCTGTTTTACAGCCAGTTTGGGGTATATATGATGCTGTCCTTTTTTACCACATGGTTCAGCAACCCTACTACATGGTTTTATCTGGCAGTGACGGGAGTCATGGCCATATACTGCGACATGAGCCGGGGATAAAAACCGTAAAGCAAATAAGGGAGGAATGACCATATGAGTTCATGGAGAGAATTTATAAGAGATGTGGAGCCTTATGTGCCGGGAGAGCAGCCCCGTGGAGATTCTGTCATCAAGTTAAATACCAATGAGAATCCATATCCGCCGGCTCCCGGCGTAGAGAGGGCCATGAGGGAGATGGATCCAGCTATGTTCCGCAAATATCCGGACCCCTCGGCAGGCATGCTGACAGAAGCGCTGGCTAAGCGGTACGGCCTGGAGCGGGACCAGATTTTTGTGGGGGTGGGCTCGGATGATGTACTGGGGATGGCCTTCCTGACATTTTTTAACTCACAGAAACCAATCCTCTTTCCGGATGTGACGTACTCCTTTTACCCTGTGTGGGCCCAGCTGTTTGGGATTCCCTATGAGACTCCCAGACTGGATGCGGACTTTCGCGTAAAGCCCCAGGACTATAAGAGGGACAACGGCGGAATCGTGCTGGCAAACCCCAACGCGCCGACAGGTATTTATCTCCCCTTAGACCAGGTGGAGGATATCATAAAGGCCAACCAGGATAGTGTGGTCATTGTGGATGAGGCATATATTGATTTCGGCGGAGAGTCGGCAGTGCCGCTGATCCCCCGGTATGACAATCTTCTGGTGGTGCAGACTTTCAGCAAATCCCGGTCCTTAGCGGGGATGCGCGTCGGCTATGCCATGGGACAGAAGGAACTGATCCAGGCTCTCCACAATGTAAAATATTCCTATAATTCCTACACCATGAACATGCCATCCATGATCCTGGGCACAGAGGCGGTGAAGGATGAGGCGTATTTTCAGGAGACCACGCGGAGGATCATCGCTACCAGGGAGGAGGCCAAGAGAAGGCTTGGGGACCTGGGCTTTACCTGTACGGATTCCCGGACCAACTTCCTGTTCATTACCCATGAGAAAGCGGCGGCGCCTGAGCTTTTTGAGGCCCTTAAAAATAATGGGATCTATGTCAGATATTTCCCCGCTTCCCGGACAAAAGATTATCTGCGGGTGACCATAGGTACAGAGGAGGAGATGGAGGTATTGTATAAATTTCTGGAATCCTCCTGTTTGGACAGAATTTAAGGCTGGTGATCAAATGGAAGACGGAAGACGGATATTGAGGATCCTCGTAAATATTCTGATTCCCATAACGAAGATTTTGCTGGTGTGCGTGGTGGGGGTTTGGCTCGCGCGGTTTTTCATGCCCTTTGTCATAGGCTGGATTATCGCCATGGTGGCCAATCCCCTTGTAAAGTTTTTGGAAAAACATTTAAAGCTTGTGAGAAGGCACAGCTCAGTGCTGGTTATCGTGCTGGCTCTGGCTGTGGTCATCGGCGGTTTCTATTATCTAACGGGGCGGCTTTTCGCGGAGGTGAGCTCTCTGGTTAAGGATCTTCCGGAGATCTACAACACAGTCAGGCTGGAGGTTGTGGAGGCTTTGGATTCCCTAAACCGGATGATGTCCAGGATGCCCCAGGGAGTCCAGGATGGGTTTAACCAGATCAATGAAAATCTGGGGCAGCTCCTCAGCGGCATCATGCAGAAGGCAGCCTTCCCCACAGTGACCGTGGCCGGCCATGTGGCCAAAGGGATTCCCACGGCTCTGGTGTATTCTATTGTAGTCATTCTCTCGGCGTATTTCTTTATCGCCCAGCAGGATCAGATCAGGGCGGTGATCAGGAAGATTATGCCGGGGAGCCTGGATTCTTACGGGAAGCTGTTTCGGAAAGATTTAAAAAGACTGATCGGCGGGTATTTTCTGGCGCAGTTTCGTATCATGTTTGTGGTGGCGGCTGTGCTGGCGGCGGGATTTATGGTCCTTGGCGTCCGGTACGGATTTTTGCTGGCAGTACTCATTGCCATACTGGATTTTCTTCCCCTGTTCGGCACAGGGACAGCTTTGTTTCCCTGGGCGGCGCTGAAGCTTTTGTCAGGTGAGACGGCTTTTGCCGTGGGTCTTGTTCTTCTGTATGTGCTTACCCAGGTGGTGCGCCAGATTATACAGCCAAAGATCGTGGGAGACTCCATAGGGATTCCCCCTCTTCTCACATTATTTTTTTTGTATGTAGGTTTTAAGGTTCACGGACTCTCAGGCATGATCCTGGCAGTCCCTGTGGGGATGGTGGGTGTAAAGCTGTACCAGTACGGCGCGTTTGATAACCTGATCCTGCAGATAAAGCTTTTGATACAGGAGATCGACAAGTTTCGAAAAGGTGACTGATGGGATGGATATGAAGAGAAGACACAAAAGAGCTGTCCTGGGGCTGGCCCTGCTGCTGGCTTTTCAGAGTCCTGTGAGGACCCTGGCTTTTGAGCCCTGGTCCAATGTAAACGGGTACTGGATCTCAGCTGACGGCAAGGCGGTGGTAAAGGGAGCCCTGGCAAAAGGGGTTACCATAAGTAAATACCAGAACCGGGCAGGAGACATTAACTGGAAGCAGCTGGCCAAGAGCGATGTCTCGTTTGTTATGGTGCGGCTGGGCTATTACAAGGACATGGATCCCTATTTCAAGGAAAATATGTCCAACGCGGAAAGTGTGGGCCTGGACACCGGCATCTGTTTTTACGGAAATGCCACGGATGTAAAGGGAGCTGAACAGGAGGCCAGATATGTTCTGGATATGGTGAAAGATTATCGGGTATCTTACCCCATTGCCTACGATGTGGAGTCCCAGGAGCTGTTAAACCGGGGAGCCACGAAAAGCCAGATCACAGACCAGGTCCAGGCTTTCTGCAAGGTGATCGAAGACGCTGGATACAAGGCAGCGGTGCTCGGAAACAGTGAATGGCTGACTCAGCATATGGAGACAAAGAGAATATCCTATGATATCTGGTACAGCCGCTATGGCATGGCTCATACCTTTGAGAACAGGACCTTGTGGAGATGTACGGACAGCGGGTCGGTTCCCGGGATCACAGGAAGTGTGTGCCTGGAGTTTGCCTTTGAGGACTACAGGGAAACATACCCTGGGACAGGGTGGAGAACGGTAAACGGAAAAAGGTATTATTACAAGGATTACCGTATGGTAAAGAGCATGACTCTGTGGATTGAGGATCAACGGTATCTGTTTGACGAGAAGGGAAATTCACAGACAATAAGGTAAAAGAGAGATGCTGACAAAAGATCAGAGGTCTCTCTTTTTTGACATATCGTGTATATACAGATACCCCAGGCAGATCATGAGACAGTGGTCTGGTCCGAAGTCCGGGACACAGGGACCGGCGTGACAAAATCCGGTCTGGATGAAATCTGGGTTACTGGTTTAATTACAGGCTTATGTCCAGGGTTTCCGGTTACCTGGGAGGAAGCCAATTCACGCAGCTTTATCCGCAGCAGTGTCTGAAAGGTCTTGACAGCAAGAAGAATGATGACAAAGGGCAGAACCCAGAAAAAAAGGATCCTTGCTTTCAAAAAAAAGACCCTTCTCATCAGCAGCTTTTTTCCGCGGATCAGTTCCCGCTGTTTTTCCTGAAAAAATGTGTGGAGCTTCATGGTAGTGAATTCCTTTCATCTAAAGAGGGCTTAACAGAGCTTTCATGATGCTGGCGTAGACTTCCTGGCTCTTCTCCTTCCACAGACCGCACATGGACTCGGCCTGCCCCTGATCGGGGACAGAGACACTTAAATCCAGAAGAAGATTTTTCCCCTCCCGGATCTCGCAGTGGACGATATAATCCTGATTGGTAGACTTATAGTAATCAGCCATGAGTCCGACTTCGTCCCGCATCCGGAACTGGTGCTCCTTCAAATACCGTTCCATATCAGCCACAATGGCTGGCGGGATATTATTTCCGAAAAAGTTCAGAGTCTCCTCCCCCTCCCGGGTGATCTCGTAACGGGTGGTATTGTGGCTGGACTGTACATGGATCAAACCGGATTCAGACAGCTCGTTTAACGCCTGCTGGAGAGTAAAGTAGGTGGCATACTCATGGGCAAGAAAAAAATCCGTCAACTGGGAATTCGTCAGCGGAAAACTAACCTGTTTTAACATATATAAGTTCATCAACTTGTACAATGTCATGGGATCTGACAGCATCATCTACCCTCCTCATTGGCTGATCAGCAAAATCCGGCTGCCAATAAAAAAATGGAAGCAATGGGGCTCGAACCCATGACCTCTCGCGTGTGAGGCGAACGCTCATCCCGGCTGAGCTATGCTTCCATAAAAAGTGGAAGCAATGGGGCTCGAACCCATGACCTCTCGCGTGTGAGGCGAACGCTCAT
>CAJUSJ010000028.1:661-46273 GCA_910588865.1 uncultured Lachnospiraceae bacterium | reverse complement strand
CTTTCAGAATCTGCTGTCCGATCCACTTAAAGCCTGTCAGGCACTCTACCAGCTTGCAGTTATAGTTGGCGGCAACCGCGTCCACCAGGTTGGTGGTAACGATGGATTTCACTACCTCACCGTCAGCGGGGATCGCGTTGGCAGCGGCTTTCTGGCTCAGCACATACTCGCACAGAAGGGAGCCGGACATGTTGCCGGTCAGCGGTATGTACTCGCCGGACTTGCCGTCTTTTACATAAACGCCCAGACGGTCCGCATCCGGGTCCGTGGCCAGCACCAGGTCCGCGTCCAGCTCTTTTGCCATGCCCAGTCCCAAAGCGAACGCCTCCGCGGCCTCAGGGTTTGGATAGCTCACTGTCGGGAACTCGCCGTCTGGCAATTCCTGCTGGGGAACCACGTACACATGCTTAAAACCGATCTCCTTCAGCACTCTTCTCACCGGGATGTTGCCGGTTCCGTGGAGAGGCGTGTAGACGATCTTGATGCTGTCCCCCGTCTTGTCAATGGCCTCCTGGTTCACCACCTGAGCCTTGACGTTGGCGATGTACTTGTCGTCGATCTCAGCGCCGATCACCTTGTACAGCCCAGCCGCCTTGGCGTCGGACGCGGTCATGGTCTTAACGGCGGACAGGTCCTCAATGGCCAGAACTTCCTCGGTAACACCCTTGTCGTGGGGCGGTGTGAACTGAGCGCCATCCTCCCAGTATACCTTGTAACCGTTGTATTCCGGCGGGTTGTGGCTCGCGGTCACATTGATACCCGCGATACAGCCCAGTTCCCGGACCGCAAAGGACAGCTCCGGTGTGGGGCGCAGGGACTCAAACTTGTATGCCATGATGCCGTTGGCAGCCAGGGTTCTTGCCGCCTCGTCCGCGAACTCCGGGGACATGCGGCGGGAATCGTACGCGATGGCAACTCCCTTTCCCGCGCCGCCCTGCTTGATGATATAGTTGGCCAGTCCCTGTGTAGCTCTGCGCACCACGTAAATGTTCATACGGTTGATACCTGCTCCGATAATTCCGCGAAGTCCTGCTGTTCCAAACTCCAGGTCCATATAGAAACGCTCTTTGATCTCATTCTCATCGTCCGCGATAGCCCGCAGCTCTTCCTTGGTCGCCTCGTCAAAATATGGATTGGACAGCCATTCTTCGTAGATTTTTTTATAATCTTTCATTGTGTAACTCTCCCTTCTTTTTGCTGTCTTCTATTATACTTCAAAACCCGCGAAAAGGGAAGATTATTTTATGGCGGAGAGAAACTGATTTCTTTGTTCTGTCTGCTGCTCCAAGCCCTTTAATTTCTCCAGATTTCTGGCCGGAATCCACACCTTGTTGGCGTTCATATAAAAATTGATCTGCTTCCAGTACTTTTCCGGGTAAAGGAACAGATAATAGAGGCTTTCCCTGTCCCGCCGGTCAAGGTGCTTTACCTTGTCATAGGCGCTGAGCATTTCCAGCCCGAGAGCCTGATCCCAGTCATGTTTTTCCATGACCTTTCTTATAAAATGGTACAGATCCGTCATCTGATTTCCCAGGTGCAGCTTGTGGTACTCAATGATGGCCGCTGTCTTCTCTTCTATTAAAATGTGATGCTGGTCCAGGCTGCCATGGCATAGGTCCAGGGGCCGGTCCCCATTCTCCTCGTCAAGGCGGGCCATCCCCTTGGCCGCTTCCCTGGCCTGGGCAAAAAACAGAGGAAAATTGCTGAGGGCACACCTCTCAAAATCCGTCTTTTTCCTCTTGTTTTTCATAAAATTTCTGGCCCGCTTCAGCTCCTGGCTGTGGCGTTCCATTACCTGAGTGGGTGTGTCCACCTGGATCGAACCCAGATTCCACTCTTCCTGCCTGGGTATCTGTTTGAATACCTGGTGAAGGACAGCGATCCTGCCCACCGCCTGTCTCACCTCTCTGTGATCCCGAATGTCGCATTCCCGGCCAGTGTACCAGTGTTTCAGCGTATGCCTTGTACCGTCCTCAGACAGGGCGATCAGGCCTCCCTCCCCGGTTCTGATATAATCGTCAACCTGGATCAAACCGGACTGCCTGACCTGTCCCAGGACCTGAGTCTCAAATTCCAGGCGTTTCATCGTGCCCCGGTATTCCTGCAAAAGCATTGTCCCCTGGCTGGTCCCGCAGATCCACCCGCTGCGGCCCTTGCGGACGCTGTCCACAGTCAGGTCATACCGGGCCAAAGCCTCCATATATTTCTCGTTCACATCCACCCCTCCAAACGCCCTTTTTGTAGATACTTCTAGGTTATGAAGGGATTATTTGGATTATGTGGATTTTTTGTGATCTTTTTTCAACTCCTGAACCAGCGCTTCTTTTTGATTTTTCTCCGGATGCTCCAGTACAATCCCAAGAAGAGACTCTAAGGCCTCCCCCAGGGCTGGCCCTGGTTCCATCCCAAGCTCTATGAGATCCCGGCCTGTCAATGCCAGGGTCTTTAAGCTGACGCAGTCTCCCCTCTCCCGGATCCGGTCTGTCAGTTCCTGGATCCGTGACAATTCTTCATCGGTCTCCGGCCTTTCAGAGGAAAACCTTTTAAATAACATAAGGTCATCAAACTGCCGCCGCGGCATCTGGCTCATGACTTTTCTCACAGAGATCTCATCCGGGCCCACAGGTATTCTCCACCACCGGGTCAGACTTCGGACCCTTAAGATGGTGTCATTGTCCAGCTTCAGTTCCTTTAATATTTTTCCTGCCTCCTCTTCTGTCAGGTGGCGCAGAAGAGCCGCCCAGCGGAAATGGCGGACCGGAGGAACGCGGCCGTCTATAGAAATGTTCTCCGGCCGGATCCGGCAAAACCCGGCGCACACGTAGGGTGCCATGGAATCGTCAAACACTTCCCTGATATAGTCCGGGTGGTCTGACAGGAGAAGCTTGGTCAGCTCCGTCTGGATTCTCTCTTTACTCACATGGACCAGGCTGGGAGCCAGGTTCCTTAAAGCCTGTCTCGTGGCCTCCTCAATGTCAAAGCCTAACTGGGCCCTGAAACGGATAGCCCGCAGCATCCGGAGGGCATCTTCTGTAAAACGCTCCGTGGGATCACCCACACAGCGGATCAGCCCTCTTTTCAAATCCCCGGCCCCGTCAAAAAGATCCATAAGCCCGGTCCCGGGGCTGTAGGCCATCGCGTTGATGGTAAAATCCCGGCGCTTTAGATCCTCCGCCAGATTGGAGGTGAACACCACGTTTTTGGGATGCCTGTTATCTTCATACTCGCCGTCGATCCGGTAGGTGGTGACCTCATAGGCTTCCCTCCCCTTAAGGACCGTGACCGTGCCGTGGGCAATGCCTGTGTCAACTGTCCTGCGGAACACGGACTTCACCTGCCCCGGCAGGGCCGAGGTGGTGATGTCCCAGTCTCCCGGCACCCGACCCAGAAGGCTGTCCCGGACACATCCGCCCACAATATAGGCTTCAAAACCCCTGTGGTTTAAGGCTTCCAGGATAGCTTCCGCCTGTGCGGGCATGGCGATGTGAAAACTTTCTTTGCCCTTTTCCTGTTCCATTTCCATACTTAATATGCCCGTCCCCAATACACCATCTTCGCGGCTGGTTTCCCGCAGCACACACATTTGTCAGAAAGCCGCTCCTGCTTAAACGGCATGCAGCGGGATGTGGCCCCGGTGTCTTCCTTGATCTTGTCCTCACACTCCCGGCAGCCGCACCACATGGCCTTCACAAAACCTGGCTTCTCGTTGATGATCTTCACAAACTCCTGGTACTCTGTGGCTTCGTGGGTGTGGGCGTCCCTGTGGGCCCTGGCCCTTTCCAGCATATCTTTCTGGATCTGGTTCAGGGTCTCCTCCACCTTGGCCTCCAGTTCCCCTAAGGAAACCACAATCTTCTCATGGGTATCCCGGCGCGCCAGAACCGCCTGGTCTTTCTCCAGGTCCTTGGGGCCGATCTCCACCCTGAGAGGAATCCCTCGCATCTCACACTCGCTGAATTTCCACCCCGGGCTCTTGTCCGTGTCATCTACCTTTACCCGGCATCCGGATTTCGTCAGGCGGTCTCTCAACTCAAAGGCTTTGTCAAGAATCCCTTCCTTTTTCTGCTGAATGGGCACTACCATAACCTGAACCGGAGCGATCCTCGGCGGAAGCACCAGGCCGTTGTCGTCGCCGTGAACCATGATAACAGCGCCGATCAGGCGGGTGGTCATTCCCCAGGAAGTCTGGTGGACATATTTTAAGGTATTGTCCTTGTCTGTAAACTGGATGTCAAATGCTTTGGCAAATCCATCGCCGAAATTGTGGCTGGTTCCGCTCTGGAGAGCCTTCCCGTCATGCATCAGGGCCTCAATGGTGTAGGTAGCTTCCGCGCCGGCAAATTTCTCCTTGTCGGTCTTTTTTCCCCTGACCACAGGCATGGCCAGCACCTCTTCACAGAAATCCGCGTAAAGGTTGAGCATCTGCTCAGTTCTCTCCTGGGCCTCCTGGGCAGTAGCGTGGGCAGTGTGGCCTTCCTGCCATAAAAACTCCCTGGAACGGAGAAAAGGCCTTGTGGTCTTTTCCCATCTCACGACAGAGCACCACTGATTGTAGAGTCTGGGAAGATCCCGGTAAGACTGGATATCCCTGGCGTAAAAATCGCAGAACAGGGTCTCGGAAGTAGGCCTGACGCACATCCTCTCCTGCAGGGGTTCCAACCCGCCGTGGGTCACCCACGCGACCTCCGGGGCAAAGCCCTCCACATGGTCTTTCTCCTTCTGGAGAAGCCCTTCCGGGATAAACATGGGCATGTATACATTCTCCACCCCTGTTTCCTTAAACCTCTTATCCAGCTCCTTCTGGATATTCTCCCAGATGGCGTACCCGGCAGGCTTGATCACCATACAGCCCTTGACGCTCGCGTAGTCGCACAGCTCCGCTTTCTTTACTACATCTGTGTACCACTGGGCGAAGTCCACATTCATGGAAGTGATAGCCTCTACCAGCTTCTTGTCGTTTGCCATGATAAATCTCCTCTCTTTTTGCTGATTTTTTATAGAGTACCGGCCTTTCACAAAAAGAAAAGCCATCCAGTCCCTGCCATATCGCGACAAGGGACCGGATGACTGAAGCTCCGGCGGTACCACCCTAATTAACAGTCCGGACCCATGGCCCAGGGACTGTTCTCTCATGTCCGTTAACGCCGGAATACGCTGTACTTTCATACAGGGCTCCAAGGCGGGTTGGGCTTCCATGGACATAAGGGCCTCTCAGCTCTGGCCCTCTCTCTGTGATGTGTGTCAGCCTACTAATCCTCTTCATCGCCAATAACGCTGTTGATGTATGGTGATTTTACGCTATATTTTCCAGATTGTCAAGATGGGACATAAGGCAGGGTAAAATCTAAAATGCTGATTCCACACATTTTTTCAGAAGGGAAAAATCCTGTCCCGCAAGAAGATCCTCCGCGAACAGTTTGGACAGGTAGAACAGCTGCCGTTTGTCCCAGCTATCATATTGTATAAGCTTATCTCATGGAACTACAAAAGCCAGCCATGGCCATTTAGCGGTACTGTACTTATGGGATTTTTCTGTGACTTAGAAGGGGACGACGAAACCATCACCTTAGATGAAAATGAGCTGTCCTCAGCAGAGTGGTTTGACAGGGAAATGATTCCTGTTGAGCCATCCAGGGACAGCCTGACAAACGAGATGATCATGACCTTTGTCCAAGGTAAAGAACCCCGTTAGCCTGAACCGGCCCACCTTCCGGCTATTTTTTTGATGTACGCGGCAAGACAGCGGGGCGGACCGATCACAAAGATCTGTCCGCCCCGCTGTCTTAAGAGTGTTCACAAACGAATTTTCGTCAGTCATCATTTCCAAATCGGGTCAGAAAATAGCTGTACGCGCCGATCAGATTGGCGTCATTAAAAAATTTGCAGGTCGTCACATCCGCGTTCTGCCCCGGCCATTTAAACTGGGTGTAAAAATAATCTATGTTCTTTTTAATATACTCAAGAAGCAGGGGCTGTCTGCTGATCCCCCCTCCGATGGCGAACCTGTCGGGATCGTAGATGATCTGCAGGTTCACGATCATGTGGGCAATGCTTCTGGTAAACTGGTCAAGAGCCATGAGGACAAGGGGATCCCCCTCTTCGGCCCACCGAAACACGTCAAACCCGTTTATCTCGTCAGGATCCTCAATGCCCTTTACGTTTGCCACCAGACGGCGAAGCCTGGGGTTCCCGGCCCTGCCGGCCCAGGTGTCCTGGCTCTCGTCAAAGTCCTCCCCCAGAGTGAGGAAGCTGAACTCTCCCGCCGCGAAGCTTTTGCCGAAATGCACCTTTCCGTCTTTGATAAGGGCTCCCCCGATGCCGGTCCCTAAAACGATGACAATGCCATCCCGGCAGTCAGACAGAGCTCCCCACTTTGCCTCTGCCATAGCCGCGCTCTTGGCGTCGTTCATAACGGTCACCGGAACCTTGCATCGCCTGGTCATCTCCGCCGCGAGATTAAAATTCTCAATAAAATCTAAATTCCCCCCGCTGATACAGATTCCGTTCTCACTGTCAATCACCCCCGGAACCGACATGGCGATTCCCTCAACCTGATCTTTTGCTTCCCTGTAAAGTTTTTCCAGGGCCCCGAGGTATTCTTCCGCGCCCTCATGGGGGGTAGGCACCTCCCCCTTATGGGTCAGGTTCAGATCCGGTCCGATAATCCCGTGCTTGATGGCACTACCCCCAACATCAATACACAGGCATTTTCCCCCCAGGTATTTTACTTCTTTACTTTCTGTCATAATATCCACCCCCATAGTATAAGTATGTCTTTCACTGTCCCAGGCCCCGGGCTCCGCCGCCGCTTATGGCCTCCTGACAGCTCAGATCATAAGTATACCACATTTTCCCCTGTGTTTACAGTTCTTCTCCATTGGTTTCGATCACTTTTTTGTACCAGTAAAAAGACTTCTTTGGTCCGCGGCTTAAATCCCCTGTGCCGTCATTGTGTTTATCTACATAGATGAAGCCATAGCGTTTATCCATCTCCCCGGTTCCCGCGCTCACAAGGTCAATGCAGCCCCAGGGGGTATAACCCATCAGGTCCACCCCATCCTCCTCCACGGCCTTCTTCATCTGCTCAATGTGCATTTTAAAATATTCAACGCGGTAATCGTCGTTGATGCTTCCATCCTCTTCCACCTTGTCGTAGGCCCCCAGGCCGTTTTCCACGATAAACAGCGGCACCGGGTACCTTTCCGTGAACCAGTTGAGGGAATATCTTAAGCCCACAGGGTCGATCTGCCAGCCCCAGTCGGAAGCCTTCACATAAGGGTTCTTTACGAGGCCTCCCTTTTCGTCATATTCGTAAAATGGGTTAGACTCTTTGTATTCCGTGGCAAAGGACATATAGTAGCTGAATCCGATGTAATCCACACATCCTTCTCTCAGAGCCGCCAGGTCTTCATCTGTGCGGTCTATGGAGAACCCTTTTCTCTTCCAGTGGCTTGTGATTCCCGGAGGGTACACGCCATGGACATGGACATCTGTGTAGTAATACCGCTTCTGCATGGCCTTCTGAGCCATGAGGATGTCCTCAGGACGGCAGGTGGCCGGATAGATGGGACACATGGCGATCATGCAGCCGATCTGAAAGTCCGGATTGATCCTGTGCCCCGCCTTCACCGCCAGAGCGCTGGCCACCAGCTCATAGTGGGCTGCCTGGTACATGACCTCCTCCTTGTTATCCCCATCCCGGTAGCGGATCCCGGAGTTTCCGTAGATGCTCAGCTCACTGTTGAAATTGGCCTGGTTGTTGATCTCATTGAAGGTCATCCAGTAGGTTACTTTATCTTTATAACGCTCAAAACAAACCGTGGCGAACCTGACAAAGAAATCAATGACCTTCCTGTTTCTGAAACCGCCGTACTCTTTTGCCAGGTGAAGGGGCATCTCAAAGTGGCTTAAGGTGATCACTGGCTCAATGCCGTACTTATGACACTCATCAAACAGATCGTCATAGAACTGAAGCCCTTCTTCGTTAGGCTCCGCCTCATCTCCCTTTGGGAAAATCCTGGTCCAGGCAATGCTGGTGCGGAAACACTTAAAGCCCATGTCCCCAAACAGCTTAATGTCCTCTTTGTAGCGGTGATAAAAATCAATGGCCTCATGGTTGGGGTACTCTTCCCCCGGAAGGATCTCGTCCGTCACCCTCCTGGGGGTGGTTCTGTCTCCGGCCGTGGTCACATCCATGATGCTTAAGCCCTTGCCGCCTTCCCGGTAGCCGCCCTCTAACTGGTGGGCAGCCACAGCGCCGCCCCACAAAAAATCTTTTCTCAAACCCATATCTTACTCCTCCTCACCGGCATTTGCCATATTGATCTTGGCAGCGGCGGCCACAAACGGAAGATAGATCAGGGTGCTGACCGCCACGCACAGAAGACCCACTGCCAGGGACAGGGGATTGGTACCTCCTGACCCTAAAAACGGAATCAGAAAACCTGGTGTCGTCCAGCCAATATCAAGAGTTACCGGTGGAATAATCCGCAGCACATTGGTGGCTATCCAGCCGATCAGATTGCCGGACACTGGAGCCAGAATAAAGGGAACCACATAGATCGGGTTCATAACAATGGGAAGACCGAACATCAGAGGCTCATTGATATTAAACAGCCCCGGAGCCAGCGCCAGCTTGCCGATGGTCATCTGCTGCTTGTCCTTCCTGGCCACAAGGAATATGGCGATCAGAAGTCCTAGGGTCGCGCCGGAACCACCGGTGTTTCCAAAAGCGTCATTAATGCTGCCCCAGGTTATAGGAAATGGCGTCCCAAGAGTAGTGCCGTTCATCCCAAAATATGCCAGATTAGCGACTCCTTGTTCCGCAAACATAACTGAACGGATAGCGCTCAGCGTGTTGGGGCCATGGATACCTAAAAGCCACAAAAACTGCTGGGCAATAACAAAAATCAAAATAGTGAAAATATTGCCGCCCAGGGAACGGAACGGAGCCTGGATACTGTTGTAGATCACGTACTGAATGCCGCCTTCTGCCACAAAACCCAGTATGTAATTGATAACAGCCGCTCCCACAAACACAATGATAATGGGGATTACCAGGTTAAATGACTGGGCAACCGCGGGAGGAACAGAATCAGGCATTTTAATACATAGCTTCTTGTTCTTTGCCATGGCCGGAATCAGCTCACCTACAGCCAGACCTACGATCAAGGCCACAAACAATCCCTGTGCTCCCATAAAGGTCATGGGAAGGGCATTACCCGCCTCACTTGACACATATCCTGGGTAGATGATAAAGAAAGTACCAATAGCGCACAGCGCGGCCAGAAGCTTATCCCCGTTTTTCTCCTCCGCCAGTTTGTAAGCGGTCAGGAATACAATCAAAAGGGACATGATGTTGCTGGTACCGCTTAAGATGGGGGTGAATATCTGCTGATAGTCTGACAGGTTGGGGATCAGATCCCCCAAGCGCAGGATCTTGGCAATAAACCCATTTGGGTCCAGCACCGCGAAATTCACCAGCGTGATGATGGAGCCTGCCAGGGTCAGCGGAAATGCCAGGGTGAAGGCATCTCTGACAGCCGCCACATGACGCTGTCCGTTAAGTTTTGCGGCGAGAGGGACAAATGTAGCATCCATTTTCGCCTGCATGGTTTCCATAAAACCCATAATGAACCCTCCTCTTTCTGCCGCTTTGCAGGTTTTCTGGCATATTCAGCAATCCTCTGTATACGTAATACCCAAAAAAGCTTTTCTGGTTCGCGGCATTTTGTTGATTTAGTAAGCACATTATAGTAAAGTTCTTCCTGTTTGTCAGCACATTTGCCAACAGATAAAACAGTTACCGCTGATTATAAATTGTTACAATAAAAAAACAGCGCGTTTTTTATCCGCGCCGCTTGGCCTGTCCTCTATCCAGATAAAACGGAAATTGTCAGCCAGTTAATCCAGAGATGAGAGACGGTACAATTTATTGCCCAGGATCTCCAGAATGGTCACCACCGGTGCCTGGAGGGTGATATTTAAAAATCTGGCTGTCTTTCTCACAGGCATATAATAGGAGATATTACAGTCACTCATTTTTGCCAGAGTGCAATTTGGGGTATTTGTAATAGAAATCAGGCGGCATCCCCTTAATTTCAACCCATTGGCCATGCTCAGCACCTGTTCTGTTTCACCTGATACCGAAAGGGCAACCACCGCTGTCTCACCGCCATGTTCACCAAACACTGGCATAAACGGGTCATCAATACACAGAGAAAGCCAGCCAACGTTAGAAAAATACCTGGCTCCATACTTGGCCAGCACAGCCGACGTTCCAACGCCGATGAAAATAATGCTGCCAGACTTGCTCAGCATATACGCCGCCTGGTCGATGGTCTCCATATACTCCTTTGTCTGGAACCGCTTTAAGTAGTCCACCAGGGTGGTGATATCCACATCCGCCTCCGGCTGGACCTGATTTTTCAGATACTGGCGGAACCGTACCTTAAATTCAGAAAACCCATCGCACCCCATCTTCTTGCAGAACCGCAGCACCGTAGTTGTGGATACATGGGCCTCATCCGCCAGCTCCCGTATCTTCATGTAGCCCGCCTTCTCCTTATTTTTCAGTATGTACTGATATACATTCATCTCCAGCTCATTAAGGCTCATGATCTCTTCATAGGTAAACATGGCGGTTTCTCCTTTTCTGGCACATATTAAGAAAACTCTAGCACACACAGCCGGATCTGTAAAGAAAAACCGCCTTTTAGTCTCCTCCAAACTCTTTCACCAATAAAAGTCCCACCGGTCCCAGCAAAAACCCCAGAAGGCCGAACATCTGGAGGCCTACATACACGGAAGCCAAGGTCTCTAAAGGGGTCAGCCCCACCTGATTTCCCATCAGTTTCGCCTCCAGGATCTCTCTCAAAAAGTAGCAGACCAGATAGAGCCCAAATACCAGAAGTCCTCTTCCCCACTGTCCGCCCAGGAAACACAATATGGTCCAGGGGATCAGAACCGTGCCTGTGCCGAACGCGGGAAGGGCATCCAAAAGGCCGATCCCCACACCGGCCAGAATATAGTAGGGATTTCCCAGAAAGAAAAATCCTGCCACGCACACCACCGTGGTCAGTACCATAATGGCTCCCTGGGTCCGCACATAGGCATTGCCCGCCCTGCGCAGCAGCTGGATGATCCTGTCAAATTCCCGGCAGAAGACAGACCTGGCCATTTTCTCTTTCCATAAGTCCATCTCCTGGATAAACAGCATGACGCCTATGACATACAAAACCATGATGACACAGAAATGAACGCAGTACCTGGCAGCGCTGACGGAATTTCCCATGAGATAGGGCATGGCCCCCTGTTTTAAGGTGCCTCCCAGACCCCGGATCATGTCCCGGACTATGCACACCATGGTGTCCGGCTTCAAGGACAGGGTTCCCTCCACCTGACGGCACACACCGGTGAGATAAAGGTCCAGCTGTTCCATCCACCAGGGAAAGCGGTTGGCCAGCATGGACAGCTCCTGAAACAATTTCCTTCCGCCAAAATACAGCAGACAGCCCACGATTCCCGCCCCCATCCCCAGCTCCAGAATCCCCACCGCGCCGGCGGACACCCCAAAGGACCTTCCCCGCCACGTCACCCTGAGTTTTGAAGAGATCCGGCTGGCTGACGGCTTCAGCACAAGGGCTGTCAGCCACGCGAACAAAAAAGGGACCACGAATGGCAGCAAAAAGCGGAAGCTCCCGTACACTGCCGCCGCCGCGCCGGCGATCCGTATGCATTTTTTGACTTTTCTCCTGTCCTTCATCTTATGCCCCCGCTTAAACTCATTTCCTTCTCACAATGGTTCCGGGACATATTGTAAGCGGTTTACTCCAAATCTATTCGGTCTTTTTTGCGTTCACTACTTTAAACTTATGCATTATTAAATCAATCCAATCTTGATATTTACCACCTGTTGTGCTATATTTAACGAAGCAGAAAACGAGAATATCCCGCTTTGCCAGGCAAGTGACACAGCACATGGGGCACAGCGGGACACATAGAACATGCACAAGGATGGAGAAAATTATGGTAGAGAAGTGGGACATTACCATTCCGGAGCTGACAGGCAGCGAGACCCGGCGAGCTTACCTTTATCTTCCGGACTATTATGACAATACCCCAGATGAACGCTATCCCGTTCTTTATATGTTTGACGGACACAATGTATTTTTTGATTCCGACGCCACCTACGGCAAAAGCTGGGGCATGAAAGAATTCATGGACAGAAGCCGGCTTCCCCTGATCATTGCCGCCGTGGAGTGCAACCACAGCCCGGATCATGGTCGGCTGAAGGAATATTCGCCTTATACTTTCCGGGATTCCCGGTTCGGTCAGATCCCCGGCTGGGGCAGGATCACCATGGAGTGGCTGGTCCACAAGTTCAAGCCTGAGATCGACAGCAACATCCGCACCCTTCCGGACAGGGATCACACTTTCATCGCGGGCAGCTCCATGGGGGGGCTTATGAGTCTCTACGCTCTGATGGAGTACAACCGGTATTTCTCCAAGGCGGCCGCTCTGTCGCCGTCACTGTGGGTGGATCCGGACCGGCTGTCCTATCTCATACGCCACGCGAAGCTCCACGCCGATACCACCCTCTACATGGATTACGGTTCCAGGGAGCTTTACAACCACACCAACATGATACGCTGTCTCGGCAAGATCACCTCCCTTCTTCTGGAACGGCAGGTTTACGTAAACTGCAGGATCGTCCCCGGAGGCAATCACTGCGAGGCCAGTTGGGAGCGGCAGATCCCGTTTTTTATGGAAACCTTTTTATATGACAGCAGGAAAGATTAACCCCGAACCGGGATCCCGGCAAAAGGTCAGGTTCCCCATCCTGGCTGACACCTTTGGAAAATGCCTACAGGAGGAAATTAATGGAAGTTCAATATTTTAAAGATTACAGCCCGGCTCTGAACCGGGACATGGAGTGCAAGGTCTACGGACACAGAGGCCGCCCGGTTTTGTTTATCCCCTGCCAGGACGGAAGATTTTTTGATTTTGAGAACTACCGCATGACCGATGTGTGGTCTCCGTGGATCGAGTCCGGCCAGGTCATGGTGTTCGCCATTGACACCATAGACCTGGAGACCTGGTCCAACAAAGGCGGGGACCCGGGCTGGCGGATCTGGCGTCATGAGCAGTGGATGCATTACATTGTTGATGAGATGGTCCCCTTTATCCAGGCCAGAGCGAGAGAGCGCAACGGCTGGGATGGCGCGCCTGGGATCATCCCCTTTGGCTGCAGCTTAGGCGCTGCCCACGCCGCCACTTTGTTTTTCCGCCGTCCTGACTTGTTTGACAGTCTTCTGGCCCTCAGCGGAATCTACACCGCTGACTATGGTTTTGACGGGTTTATGAATGACCTGGTATATGAGAATTCCCCGGTCCATTTTCTTCCCAACATGCCTTTGGATCACCCGTACATTGGTCTGTACAACCGGAGCAAAGCCGTGATCTGCGTTGGGCAGGGCCCCTGGGAGATCCCGGATTCCACCAGACAGCTTCACTCCATTTTACAGAGCAAAGGCATTAACCTGTGGGTGGACTACTGGGGCTATGACTGCGCCCACGACTGGCCCTGGTGGTACAAACAGGTCGCTTATTTTGTTCCGTATCTTTTGAGCTAGACAATTCCCCTTCAGTCAGACATAAGAACGAGTTTTGGCCTGGTAAATTCGCCGCCTCAAATAAACCACAAAGGAAGGAAACGAGTTATGAAAAATTTTGTTTTTATCTCACCTAATTTCCCCACCAACTACTGGCAGTTCTGCCGGGAGTTAAAGAACAATGGCATGAATGTGTTAGGCATCGGCGATCAGCCCTACGACGAGCTGACCGATGAGCTGAAAGGCAGCTTAAACGAGTATTACAAGGTCAGCAGCCTTGAAAACGAAGATGAGGTGTACAGGGCCGTGGCCTTCTTCATCTTCAAATACGGCCGCGTCGACTGGCTGGAGTCCAACAACGAGTACTGGCTGGAAAAGGACGCCAAGCTGAGGACGGATTTTCACATCACCAGCGGCTTCCAGACAGAGGACATCCCCAGGGTCAAATTCAAATCCGGCATGAAGGAATACTACATAAAGGCCGGGATCCCGGTGGCCCGCCACCACATAGTGGATGATTTAGAGGGCTGTCTGGGATTCATCAAGAAGGTACGCTTTCCCGTAATCATCAAACCAGACAACGGCGTGGGGGCTTCCCACACCTATAAGATCTCCAACAAGAAAGAGCTGCAGACCTTCTTAAATCACAAAAATCCCGCGGACATTTTCATTATGGAGGAGTTTGTGGATGCGGAGGTCAACTCCTACGATGCCATCATTGACGCCAACGGGGAACCTGTTTTCGAGACAGGCAACGTGACTCCCAACTCCATCATGGACATTGTCAACAATCTGGACAATTCCATCTACTATATTGTAAAGGATTTGGCTGACGACACCAGGGAAGCCGGAAGGGCCACGGTGAAGAGCTTTGGGGTAAAGAGCCGTTTTGTTCACTTTGAATTTTTCCGTCTCCTCAAGGACCACAAGGGGCTGGGGAAGAAAGGGCAGATCGTTGCCCTGGAGGTGAATATGCGGCCATGCGGCGGCTTCTCCCCCGACATGATGAACTTTGCCAACAGCACCAATGTATACAAGATCTGGGCGGACATGATCGCCTTCGGACACTCCACGGTTCCTGTGGGCAAACACGCCTTCTGCGCCTTCGCCGGCCTCAGGGATGGGAAGGATTTTGTCATGAGCCATGAAGACATTCTGGAAAAATACGGCGCCAACCTGAAAATGGTAGGGAGGATTCCCGACGCGCTGTCAGGGGCCATGGGCAATCAGATGTATGTGGCTGTGTTTGACACCGAGGAGGACATGGATTCCTTCTATACCCATGTGCTGGAATGCGTGGAAGACAAGGGAGAATAAGCTCCGTTCATATTTTATTCAAAAATCATTCAAAAACCTTTTACACAATTATCATGATTTCTTCATGATTGCCGCGTATACTATAACCATCAACAGAAAACAAGTTGATGCAAAGTGCCAAAGTGCTTATAAGATTTTTTTCATAATACTTGAGCTGATAATATAATTTATCAGCTCTCCTCCCTTTTATCCCTTTATGACGCAAAAGACCGACGCTGCTCCCCATAGCCAGCATCGGTTTTTTGCGTATGTGCCAGATCTTTTTGAACCGGCAAGTTTTACCGGACAATAATGTATACTGTGTAAATCCCATATAGTAATAGCATCATCACCCCTTCTGCCCGGCTGATCACTCCTTTAGTCTTGGCAAAATACCAGACCAGACAGCTGGACACGATGAGGAACACAGCGTCAAAGACAGACAGCGGGTCTACTTTCATGGGGCTGATGGCCGCGGAGAGGGCCAGCACCATGAGGATGTTAAAAATATTGGAACCGATCACATTGCCCAGGGCCAGGCTGTTCTCGCCTTTTTTTGACGCCACCACGGAAGTCACCAGCTCTGGCAGGGATGTGCCGAAGGCCACCACCGTAAGACCAATGAGGGTCTCGCTCAGGCCGAAAGAGGCGGCAATAAGGCTGGCGTTGTTCACCACCAAGTCTCCGCCCCAGACAATGGCGGACAGACCTCCGGCGATAAAAATCACGCTCTTTACAGGGTTCTGGGGTTTTGAAACCTCTTCAACGGAAGGGGTTCCTCCGGCTGCCCTGCTTGCCAGGGTATTCCTTATCATCTGAAACAGGAAATACCCGAAAATCGCCAGCAGAAGACAGCCATCCACCCGGCTTAAAACCCTGTCCCTGATAAACAGAGCCAGCATGACCGCTGTAACCATAATCCCGAAAAGATAATCGCCGTAAAGGATCTTCTTGTCCACCGCCAAAGGAGCCACTACGCCGCAGGCCCCTATGACCACCAGAAGATTAAAAATATTGGAACCAATTACATTTCCCACCGCGATATCATTGCTGTCCGCCAGGGAGGCTGATAAGCTCACCGCCAGCTCCGGCGCGCTGGTTCCAAAGGCCACAATGGTCAGCCCTATGATGATGGTGGGGATCCGCAGCAGCCTGGCCACAGAGGAACTTCCCTCCACAAAAAAATCCGCGCCCTTGATCAGCAACACAAAACCCGCTATCAGCAATATATACTCCATACCCTTTCTCTCCTTTCACTGACTTGCCAAAACCCCGAAGATCCCGGCTGGCGTCTAATTGTTGATAGCAGTATATTGCAGTACACCCGTTTTGTCAAGGACTGGCAGAAACTCGGGCCGGACATATACCGCAGGCGTTACGGTTCACATGCCCCATGTAAACAGCAACGATTTTGTAAAAGGAACTCAAAAATCGCCGCTCCTGACACCAGGAACCCTCCTGCGCAGAATCAGAAGAGCGAGGATATTGGGAAATGCCATAAGCCCGTTCCAGATGTCGGACAATTCCCACACAGCCCTTAAGCCGCTGACGCATCCCAGAAACACCGCGTAACCAAAGAGGATCAGGTACAGGGCCTCTGCCCTTTGACAGGCTTTTTGTGAGATCCCGGTTCTCTTTCTCAGCCAGTCCAGGACCCCTCCCAGTGTCTGCCTTCCCAGATAGTACCAGGCGATCATGGTGGCAAAGGCGAAGACCACCATGGAAATCGATACCAGGTACTGTCCCGCCTCCCCTAAAGCTTCCTCAAAGCACCAGGCTGTCAGCACAGCGCCGTCATAGGAGTTCTCCGCCAGCCCCCGGCCCCCTCCCGCGACACACAGGATCACCAGGGCTGTCATTGTACAGATCACGATGGTGTCAAAGAACACCTCAAACATGGCCCACATCCCCTGCTCCTCAGCCGTGGTATTATCTGTGGCCCCGTGAAGCCCCGCGAGGCTCCCAAGTCCCGCCTCGTTGGAGAACACCCCTCTGGCAATGCCGTACCGGAAGCTTCTGCTTATGCCATACCCGCCTATGCCTCCCAACACCGACTTAGGGAACAAGGCGCACTGAAAGATCTCCCAAAAGGCCCTGGGCACCTGGGCCCGGCATTTAAAAAGCACTGCCCCGGAGAACAGGAGATAGATGCCCGCGGAAAGGGGAACCAGCTTTTCGGTCACACCGGTTACCCGCCGGGTGCCGCCCCAGGCCACAAAAACCACCACTCCGGTAATGACGGCGGCGCAGAAAACCGGGGGAAGGCCTGTGAGATAATGGATGGTCTGGGCCGCGGAATTGGACTGGACCATGCTGCCCATGCCCAGGGAGGCCAATAGACACAGAAGCCCATAGAACAGGCTCAGCCCAGGACTTTTAAGCCCTCTCTCCAGATAGACCATGGGACCGCAGACCCATCTTCCCGCCGGATCCCGGTAGCGGTACCGGATCCCCAGGCTGGTCTCCGCGTAGGCGGTCATCATCCCCAGCCCGGCGGAAACCCACATCCAGAAGATGGCCCCTGGACCTCCAGCGGTCAGGGCCGAGGCCACCCCCACAATATTGCCTGTGCCTATGGTGGCGGCCAGGGCCGTACAGGCGGACTGAAGTTTGTTCACAGAGTTCTCTTTTATATCCCGGTCCTCTTCCTGATTCGGGTCCTTTGATCCGGCAAACAGGCTTCCCACTGTGGCCCGCCACCACAGACGGATGCCCCAAAACTGAAACCCATGTGACTGAAAGGTGAAAAACAGGCCGGCAAACAAAAGAAGCCCCAAAAGCGCCGGTCCCCATACAAGGCTGTGGATCCAATGAATCATCTGATCCTCCGGATGTCTTTTTTACCTTGTATTCCCGTCCCGATTAAACTATTCCAAAAATTTCCCATCAAATATATGCTTTAATCACCTTGAAAAACATGGTATAATTAAATTAATATACATATTTTCAGGAGGTGCCATATGCCTGGCTTTACCACCCATTACATTCTGGGAATGAAGGCCTACAATGATCTTCCTTCCAATCAGCTGAAACACATTATCTCCAAATACCGCTGGCTCTACCAGCTGGGGCTCCAGGGGCCTGACATGTTTTTTTACAACATCCCCATTCTCCGCCACAGGGATTACCGCAATGTAGGCTCCTACATGCACGAGCACCATGTGAGCCTGTTCTTTCAGGTATACTTAAAGGAACTGATCCAGATCCCGTCAAGACAGCAGAGGGAGCAGGCCATGGCCTATTTCTGCGGGTATGTGTGCCACTATATTGGGGACTACATCTGCCACCCTTATGTCTACGGACGTATCCAGTATGACATCGATAACCCAAGTGCCCAGCACCACGGCCTTCACGCAGAGGTGGAAAATGACATCGACGCGCTGCTTTTGAGAAAATATAAGAAGAAAAAACCTTCAGAATTCAACCAGGCAGCCACCATCTGCCTCAACGGCCAGGAGATCCAGTTTCTCTCCAGACTTCTGTCCCAATGTATCAACCAGGCTTATTACCCCATCTCCTACAAGAATAATTTCCAGGTATCTCCCAGGATGGTCCACCGCTCCGTGCTAGCTATCCGGTTTGGCTGCCGTACCTTATCAGATCCTTCGGGAATCAAGCGGGACAGCATCCAGTTTTTTGAAAACCTGTTTCTCTCAAGTCCCGTGGCCTCCCGAAAGCTGGTGACCGACCATGTGGCCAATCCAGGTTGGAGTTTAAACTCAGACCACGAGACCTGGTGCAACCCCTGGGATAAAAAACTCGCCTCCACCCAGTCATTTCCGGAGCTGTTCCGCCAGTGCCTGGCCAAATGCCGCACGGTCTACTACATGGCCAACAAGGCCATCACCCAGGGCATGCCTGTGACCCAGGAGAGCTTTGCCCCGCTGATCCAGGAGCTGGGCAATTATTCCTACCACAGCGGCCTGGAGGTGGACTGAGGACATCCCGCCCAGCCATCTTCAGGCGGCAATGGAGCAGGGGAGGGGCCGTACAAACGGCCACATTTTCTTTCCGCCCCGTGTACATAAAAAGACCAGGGTCTGCCTGCCCCGATTCTCAGACCGGGACAGGCAGACCCTGCTGTTTTTTCGCAAAAGGGCGATCCGCTGCCCAACAAGCGATACCCATTCCTGTATACCGCCGGACTTTTAGAGGGCAGTCCATGGGGAGCTTTCACGAAAGTAAACCTTCATGCGCCCGGCAGCGGATGCGCCACCATCCATGAAAGTCTGGCGGGCGCGCTTGGCATACCTGAATTCAGATCGCCTGCGGCGATGGACTTTTAAAGTAATAGCCAATAAGAGCCGGACTCAGGCCTGTACCGGCCTGTACTCTCCCGCCGGTATGTTGTCCTCCAGGATCCAGGTTGCCTCATCGTCCTTGGTGTCATCAGGCGCTACCATGACGTAGATATCATACTCACTGACAAATCCGCCGTAGAAGTCATCCCCTGACACGCTGTAGTTGCTGTTCTGCTCCGCGATCAGGTCGTTGAACCCCTTGATCACCGTGGTGGCAAACTCCGCTGCCTCCTCATCGGAGATGGTCGTGTTCAGCAACAGGAAAAACTTGATCTGTCCGTCCTCCGGATACACCCCGGCGTTGACTGTCTCTACAAAAGGATACTCATTAGTGTCCGCGTAAACCGCGTCAAAATCTTCCCACAACTGCTCCCAAACGATTCCCCCTACCGGCGCGGGCACATCCCCGTACTGTTCATCGCTGTTCTGGGGCACAATGTTGCTCTTGGTGCAGCCGCTTAATAAACAAATGCATACAAGCAATAAAATCCACCGTTTCATCCTGATTCCTCCTCATATTCCTTCTCTAATCGGTGATAACTCAAGTATTATATAGGAAAATCCTTTATTTTTGTAGGGGTTTTCATAAAACGTCATAAAATCTTCATATTTCCCTCTTGCCATTTTCTGGTTTTGATGATATTATGTTCAATATATTAACTATTTTATTTTTTTTGAACATTATGGAGGAATCATCATGAAAAAGACATTAAAAACCGCTCCTGGCGGCCTGGCCGGACAGCTGGACTGGATTACCACGGTGATCCCCTTTGCCGTTATCCTGCTGCTGTGCGCCATATTTTTTAAGAACCCGGAAGGTTCTGGAAATGTGGTGGCCTCTATCCGGTACTTCCTGGGAGACGAGCTTGGCAGCTGCTACCTTCTTATGGGCCTTGGCATCTTTCTGTGCTCTTTGTATATCGCGTTTTCCAGGTACGGAAAGATCCGCCTGGGGGATGGCGAAAAGCCCCAGTACTCCTCTTTTCAGTGGGGTTCCATGATGTTTACCGCGGGTCTCGCGGCAGATATCCTGTTCTATTCCTTATGTGAATGGATCCTGTACGCGGGAGAGCCCCGGATCACCCAGATGGGGGATATGCAGGACTGGGCCTCCACCTACCCTCTTTTCCACTGGGGGCCTATCCCCTGGAGCTTTTATGTAACCCTGGCCGTGGCTTTCGGCTTTATGCTCCATGTGCGGAGACGAAACAAGCAGAAATACTCGGAAGCCTGCCGCCCCCTTCTGGGCAGCCGGGTAGACGGGTTCTGGGGGAAGCTTATAGACCTGATGGCTGTCTTCGCCCTGCTGGCAGGCACCGCCACCACCTTCTCCCTGGCCACGCCTCTGCTCTCCGCCGCGGTCAGCCAGGTGCTGGGCCTGACCCAGAACCATCTCCTGACCATCCTGATTCTGGTGATCATCTGCGTTACCTATACGGTCACCGTGTACTTTGGCATGAAGGGGGTGGCAAAGCTGGCCGCGTCCTGCTCCTACTTATTTTTCGCACTGCTGGCCTATGTGCTCATAGCCGGAGGGCAGCCCCGGTACACCATCGAGACCGGCATAACCGCCATAGGGAACCTGGCCCAGAACTTTCTGGCCCTGTCCACCTGGACAGATTCCCTGCGAACCACCTCATTTCCTCAAAACTGGACCATTTTTTACTGGGCCTATTGGATGGTATGGTGCGTGGCCACGCCGTTTTTTATCGGTTCCATCAGCAGGGGCCGGACCATCCGTCAGACTGTCCTGGGCGGATACTTTTACGGGCTGGCAGGCACATTTACCTCTTTTATCATCCTGGGCAATTACAGCCTGAATCTGCAGATGACGGGAAAATTGGACCTGATGGCCCTGTATGAGAGCACCGGGGATCTGTACCAGGTGATCATGACCATCATGAAGACCCTTCCCCTGGCCCAGGCGGGCCTTGTGCTCCTGGCTGTGACCATGGTGGCTTTCTACGCCACCTCCTTCGACGCCCTGACCATGGTGGCTGCCACCTACTCCTACAAGGAATTGCCTGAGGGCGCGGAGCCTCACAAGAACGTGAAGCTGTTCTGGGCCGTGCTGCTGATGCTGCTGCCCATTGCCCTGATCTTCTCCGACAGCTCCATGGCCAACTTACAATCCGTGTCCATCATCGCGGCGTTTCCGGTAGGAGGAATTATCTTGCTGATTATTGGGAGTTTCTTTAAGGATGCGGGAGAGTATCTAGATGAAATGAAGTGATTATACGCGACAGTAATTTTTCCCCCGCCCATGGCCTAAAGACTGTTGGAACCATTCATATATACCATCCCGCGATATATCAGGGGCGGAGATAACGCGTACGCGTCATCTCCGCCCCTATTTAGATCTATCTCACAATAGACCCCTTTTTCTCTCATCATACAGATTTTGTTTTATATTACTATGAAAGGTCCGCACGCTTGCGCACTGACCGTATGACGCGCCAAAATGCCTGCTTTTGGCATTTTGTGCGCATCCCCCGGGCGCGTGATGGTTTAACCTAAAAGATAAGCTTAAAAATACTGCCCACCACATAGTTAATAGCCTCATTCTCCACCGCCTCATAAACCTTGTCAGCTATTTCATAGATAAACGAAGATCCATAGAAGGTTTTCGAATTTGACCGAATCCCGGAAGAGGAGCCGCTTTGGCAAACAATGGTATCTCCAACTGAGCATTCTTTAACTATGTAATTGGTGTCTAATTTGGTTTCAAATCCTGGCTCATACCGAAACACAGGAAGACTCCCAACCGCAAATGTATAAGTATACCCATCAATAAGAACCGTGGCTATTACTCCGCTTGAACTTATTACATCATGAACCTGGATATCAATCATTCCGTAGCCGTCGCAAGGGGTATAGTTTATCTGGCTCTGACACTCCGCTCCATTTGGATATTTTATCATAACAGCCGCCTCCTGGGAAGAGCCAGCTAAATATATCCTGGCATATGATGTCTCATACGTCCCCATATAGTAAGTTCTGTATAGAGGGTAATCGTTACCAGAAGAATAATCCCCATCTGCCACATTCAGCACGGTCTCAAAAGTACAATGATATACACCGGACTCTTCATGTTCCACATGCATAATCTCATTCGCGTTTCCCGTAAGACTCAAATTCATATCCTCATATTGATATTTTCCATCAGGGCTGTTTGAGATATCTTGATGCAATGTTATCTCATAAGTGCTTAAAAGCTGTGGTATTGGTTCTACAGTAACATCAACAATAAATTCTTTCCCGTCAACAGTGGCATGAATTTTGGTGGACTGTCCTGAACCAGTGAACTCCGCTGTCACAACTCCGTCTTTGTCTACAGAGGCAATGGCCGGATTATCACTTTTGAAAACCGGCTCCCCTGTTGTTCCATAGAAAAAAAGCTGAGTCGTATTGCCGGCGATTTTGGTAATTGATGTATCTGAAATCTCGGGCGTTGTTACCACTACCTCAAAAATATAGGGTTCCTCATTGATTTGGACTGTTATATCCGCCGTACCGACAGCAAGGGCTGTAAGGGTTCCATGTTCATCTACCGATACCACGTCTGGCTGAGAGGACGAAAAACTAATGTGTCCTAAAGTATCGGGGAGTTCGATGATATCTTGGCATTCCAATGCCAGAGTTTTGTCTTTAAAATCCGGAATAAACGCTGTTGTTTCAGCCATTGTTGTCGCCGCTTCCGTGGTCTCTTCTGATGAATCCAAATTACCCGCCGCTTCTGATTCTACTGGTTCCTTTTCTTCCTCGGTCTCCCTGGTATTGTCTTCTGTCTGAGAAACTGTTGTCTGTGTCTGGGGCTCTTCACTAGAAGAAGAACAGCCGATCAGCATTCCCAATAATAAGAATCCCGCAACAATAACTCCCGCTTTTTTCATAACCTTTTCCTCCTAAATCATATTTGCCTGTGGGGCTTTTATAGCAAGTTAAAATGTATACCCGAGGGCACACATTTTGGTACAGGACAACTAATCTATAAACACAGAAAATACTAACATAATTTTCTATTGAAACCAAGACTCCTTAACGAATTTAACCAGTGAATCCATTCTCTGACAGCCGCACGAACACCTTTTTGTCAATATATTCCCGTCAATACAGAAGTCCTATAGACACAGGAAAGAAACCAAATCAACCGCCAAAAATATAACCAGTGCCAAAAACTTGCCGCCAACCGGAGCGTCTTTCCTTTTTTAATCCCCAATAAACCTGTATCTTCAGTTGGAAAAACAGAATCCTCTCCCGGATAATCCGTTTATTTATCTGTCTTCTGTCTCTTCCTTGCCCACAACTGTAAACACCTGTCTCTTCCGGGCCATCTCATCATTCTCTAAGTACTCGTCATAGGTGGTGATCTTGTCGATGAGCTGGCCGTTTACGATCTCCATGATCCGGTTAGCCGTAGTCTGGACGATCTGATGGTCGCGGGAGGAGAAGATCAGCACGCCGGGGAATTTCATCAGGCCGTTATTCAGAGCCGTGATGGCCTCCATATCCAGGTGATCTGTGGGTTCATCAAGCATCAGCACGTTCGCGCCAGAGATCATCAGCTTGGACAGCATACAGCGAACCTTCTCGCCTCCGGACAGAACTTTCAGCTTCTTCACTCCATCTTCCCCGGCAAAAAGCATTCTTCCCAAAAAGCCTCTCACATAGGTGGCATCCTTTTCCGGTGAATACTGAGTCAGCCAGTCCACGATGGTGTCGTCAGTGGCAAACTCCGCTGAATTGTCTTTGGGGAAATAGGACTGGGTGGTGGTCAGTCCCCACTTATAGCTTCCCTCGTCAGGCTCCATCTCACCTGCCAGGATCTTGAACAGAGTAGTCTTGGCGTGCTCATTGGGCCCCACCAGAGCCACCTTGTCCTCCCTGCTCAGGATAAAGGAGATGTTGTCAAGGACCTTGACCCCGTCAATGGTCTTGGACAGATTCTGCACGGTCAGAACCTCATTGCCGATCTCCCGGAAGGGGCGGAAGTCGATATATGGGTACTTTCTGCTGGATGGCTTGATGTCGTCCAGCTCAATCTTTTCCAGGGCCCGTTTTCTTGAGGTGGCCTGCTTGGACTTGGAGGCATTGGCTGAGAATCTCTGGATAAATTCCTGCAGCTCCTTGATCTTCTCCTCCTTCTTCCTGTTCGCCTCCTTCATCTGGCGGACCATCAGCTGGCTGGACTCGTACCAGAAATCATAGTTTCCGGCGTACAGCTGAATCTTGCCATAATCAATATCCGCTGTGTGGGTGCACACTTTGTTGAGGAAATACCGGTCATGGGACACCACGATCACTGTGTTCTCAAACCCGATGAGGAATTCCTCCAGCCAGGCGATGGCATCCAAATCCAGGTGGTTGGTAGGCTCATCTAAAAGCAGGATGTCCGGGTTGCCAAAAAGAGCCTGGGCCAGCAGCACCTTCACCTTCAAAGATCCCACCAGATCCTTCATCAGGGTATTGTGATACTCTGTGTCCACTCCCAGGCCGTTAAGCAGGTTGGCGGCGTCAGACTCTGCCTCCCATCCGTTCATCTCCGCGAACTCTGCCTCCAAGTCCGCCGCTCGGATACCATCCTCGTCGCTGAAATCCTCCTTCATGTAGATGGCGTCTTTTTCCTTCATCACCTGGTAGAGACGGGGATTTCCCATGATCACCGTGTCCAGCACAGGATATTCGTCATATTTAAAATGATCCTGCTGCAAAAAGGACAGACGCTGTCCGGGAGTGATCACCACATCCCCGGTGGTAGAATCCAGCTGGCCTGACAAAATCTTTAAAAATGTAGATTTTCCCGCGCCATTAGCTCCGATAAGACCATAACAGTTGCCCTCTGTAAACTTGATATTCACATCCTCAAATAACGCCTTCTTGCCCACACGCAGTGTTACATTGTTCGCGCTAATCATCTCTTTCACCTCTCAGTCTTGTAAAAATGGGGTCCTTGACGGGGCCCCATTTGCTATATCAATCTTATTTTACATGAAATTTCCCAATTTGCAAGGGTTTTAGGAGATTTTTATCACAACAGAACCACATCCACTATGTCTCCGGCTTTCATGGGAGTCTTTGATGGAGGAAAATCGACCAGGCAGTTACAATCTTTCATGGAAAAGAGCATCCCGGAGGCGTGCTTTTCCATGGGCGGCAGGGTTACTGTCCCATTTTCCAGGCAGCCCCTGACAAACCGGCGTCCCCCTGACTTTTTGAAGGAGGAACCCAGCACAGCCTTCACCCGCTTTTGGGCCAGGCAGCTGTCGCCTGTAAGCTTAAACAGAGCCGGACGGACCAGAAGTTCTAAGGTAGCGGCGGCGGCAAAGGGATTGCCGGAGAGGTGGATCATGGGCTTTCCCCGGAAGAGGGCAAACATGGCCGGGGTACCTGGTTTCATCTTAACTCTCCAAAACAGCCTCTCGGCACCCAGAAGGGGCAGTACCTGGTGGAAAATATCTTTGTCCCCCACAGACACTCCTCCTGTGGTGATTATCAGGTCCACCTGGTCAATAACTTCCTCAATCTCCCGGGCCACGGCCTCAGGATCATCCCCCACCATCCGGCTCTTTATTGGGGAATATCCCAGTTCTTTCAGACGGCCTGACAGGATCCAGTAATTGGCGTCATAGATCTTTCCCGGCTTCCTCCCCTCTCCCGCCGCGCACAGCTCGTCTCCCGCGACATAAAAAGCGATCCTGGGTCTTCGGTAGACTTCCACTTTGGCAATGCCCACGGACGCCAGAATCCCCTGCTCCAGATAACCTACGGATGTGCCTTTTTCCAGGAGAAGGGTTCCCTCCTTTATATCCTCCCCTTGAAAACAATAATTTTCAAAAGCCTTCATCGGATGGGGGATGAGCACGGAATCCGGCGGGCCGGTCAGAATTGTCACTTCCTCCTGGCGGATCACACAGTCCGCTCCCGGCGGGATGGGAGCTCCTGTCATGATCCTCACCGCCTGCCCAGGTTCCACCTTCCCTTTGTACCAGCTTCCCGCGTACAAAATTTCCGTGACCTTTAACTCTATGGGGAGCTCTTCCCTGGCCTGGGCCACATCCTGGCTTCGGAAAGCGTAACCGTCCAGCGGAGAACGGTCAAAGGGTGGATTGTCCATGTCTGAATAATATTCCCTGGCAAGAATTCTTCCCGCCGCCTCCGCCAGCTCCACTGTCTCCACATCCCGGACAGGCTGTATATGTTCCGCGATAAGCCCTGCCGCTTCTTCCAACTGAATTCCGATTCGTTCCATCAATCTGTAAATTCCTCCGTTTCCGCCAGTCAGTTGGTGTGACCCAGCTGATTCCCGCCCCAGGTGTAAACAGGGCGGATCAAATAGGGAAAAAATGGCCAGCCTGATCAAACAGGCTGACCATCTTTGTGTCATTACAGAGCCGCTCTCAGCTTCTCGGCCATGGCTTCATATTCTTCCTCGGTCAGATACGTCTTGTCCGGATTCATCTGGAAGGTACCGCCCCACTCGTCGCCGCCGTTGTACTTAGGCACAATATGCATGTGGAGATGACAGCCGGTGTCTCCGTAAGCGCCGTAGTTTACCTTGTCCGGGTTGAACACCTTGTGGACAGCCCTGGCAACCTTTGCCACATCCGCGAAAAAGGCGTTCCGGTCCTCATCGCTGATGTCGATCATCTCGCTGACATGATCCTTGTAGGCAAGGATTACGCGGCCCGGCTTGCTCTGCTCCTTAAAGATGTACAGATACCCTGTGTCCATGGCACACACCGGATATCCAAACTTTGCCACCAGTTCCCCCTGAACGCAGTACGCGCAATTCTGATCTTTCATGAAATCTTCTCCTTTACTTGTTCTGGCCTAAGGCCGGATTCTGATACAGTTTCTGCTCAATAAATTCACGTTCAAAGGCAATAACCTCTAACGCTTCTTTGTCCTTGGTTACTTCCTCGATTCTCTTTAAAAGCCTGAGCTGGTCGATAAGATAACCATTGTACTCTTTTTCGTTAGTCGGCATACATTCACCTCTCCTCAAACATGGTTTATATCATGGCTTCATTATATCAAACCCGGGAATAAGTGTAAAGCGGTTATGTTAAAGGTTTTCCCTCTGGTAAACCACTTTCCCCTCACAGATAGTGTACCGCGTCTTTCCTTTGAGCTTCCAGCCTTTAAAGGGGGAGTTGTCCGCCTTGGAGTGGAATTTATCCACCGTAAATTCCTCATCTGGGTCAAAGATCACCAGATCCGCCGGGGCTCCCGCTTTCATCCTTCCGCAGTCTAGGTTGTAGAGCCTCGCGGGATTTAGACTCATCTTCTCCATCAGCTCCGGCATGGTCAGATATTTTTTGTCCACCAGCTCCGTGATACCTAATGCCAGAGAGGTCTCCAGCCCCGTGATCCCGCTGGGAGCCTGGGTGAGAGGCCTGTCCTTCTCCTCTTTACTGTGAGGCGCGTGGTCTGTGGCGATCATATCAATGGTCCCATCCTGAAGCCCCCGTATCAGGGCCTGCCGGTCCTCCTCTGTCCTGAGAGGAGGGTTCATCTTGGCCAGAGTGCCGTACCTGAGCACAGCCTCCTCTGTCAGGGTAAAATGATGGGGAGTCACCTCTGCCCACACAGCGCCTCCCATCCGTTTCGCCTGCCTGACCATATCCACCCCTCCGGCGGAGCTGATATGCTGGATATTCACCTTGGCTCCTGTGCGCAGGGCAAACAATATGTCTCTTTGGATCAAGGTCTCCTCCGCCCGGGCCGGGGAGCCGTAAATGCCCAGTTTGTCCGACACAGCGCCGTGGTTAATACCATTTTCCTTGATGTAAGAAGGGTCCTCCTCGTGAAGGCTTATGGGCACGTTCATGACCGCGGCCTGTCTCATGGCCCTCTCAAGCAGTTCCTCATCCATCAGAGGGATGCCGTCGTCTGTGAACCCCGCGGCTCCCGCCTCATGGAGAGCCTTCATGTCCACCAGTTCCTCTCCCTTCATCCCCACTGTCACCGCGCTGGCCGCAAGCACATGGATCCCTGTCTTCTTTCCCTCTTCGATCACATGGTTTAAGGTCTTTAGGCTGTCCACCGGCGGTTTTGTGTTGGCCATACACACCACTGTGGTAAATCCTCCCGCCGCGGCCGCCCCCGCCCCTGTGTGGATATCCTCCTTATAAGTAAGTCCCGGGTCCCTGAAATGCACATGGACATCCACCAGGCCCGGAGCCACCACCAGACCGGAGGCCTCAATCACCTGGTCGTAGGTGCCGTCATTGTCAAAAACACCGATACCCCTAATCTTCCCGTCTTCTATCACCACATCCGCCACCCGCTGGCTTTTGTTCTCCGGGTCTATGACGCATCCGCCATGGATCAAAATCATATTTTTCACCTCTTCATCTCCTTTGAGCCGCTCCGGACTTCTTCCGTCAATCTTCCGGCTCCAGCTCGTCAAAAATATCGGAATCATAAAACTCTCTTATGGTCACTCCAAGCCCTTCCGCGATCTTCTTTACATTGACAATACCTGGATTCTGACTCTTTCCGTGGAGGATACTTTTTACTGTTGATGGGGGCATGCCGGTTTGGTAGATCAGGGCATATTCTGACATCCTTCTCTCCATCCGGAGTTCATTGATCCTCAAATTCGTCGCCTCATAAATCCTCATGCCACTATCTCCTTTTTTACAAGATAGTGTATCCGAATTTTATAAGGAAACAGGTCAGCCTGTCGACCTACCAGTAATTGTATGAACCTCTATGCGCCCGGCCAGCGGATGCTCCGCCACCTATTCAACTGTTTGATCCAGATTCTGTGTCTCTTCCACAATATAGATAGGGCGATCCTTTAATTCTGTAAAAAGAATCGCGATGTACTCGCCAATGATGCCCACGATCACAAACAGGATCGCGAACATGAAACAGATCAGCACCACAATGGTCGCGTAACCGCTGGGCGCTCCGTTTCTGGTGAGGAGAGTGTAGATCATCACCACCATGCCAATACAGGCGGCCAGCACCCCCGCGTAGATGCCCAGCTTCAGTGGGAGATTGGAAAAACAGACAATGGTATTCACGGAAAACCGGAACAGTTTTCTTAAGCTGTACTTGCTCTCCCCTGCCGCTCTTGCCCCGGCCTCGTACTGGATAGTGGTTTTGGAAAATCCCACGTTCTGCACATAGCCCCGCAAAAAACGCACCCGTTCCCGGTAATTTTTCTTAAGCACCTGAGCCACCCTGCTGCTGACGCCAAAAAAGTCTGAGGCATTGCTCTCGAATCTCACATCCGACATTACATTGATGACCTTGTAAAATCCAACGGAACACAGGTTCTTAAACCATCCCGCGGACTCGTTTTTGGTCCGAACCATGCTGACCACCTCATAGCCCTGGTCAAACTTTTCCGTAATCTGGGGAAGACAGGCAGGCGGATGCTGCAAGTCCGCGTCCATACAGACGATTCCGTCACCGCCGCTGTGGTCCAGGCCCGCGATCATGGCAGCCTCGTGACCGAAATTTCTGGAAAAGCTGATGAGCTTTACATGGGGATCCCGGCCTGCCAGTCCCTTTAAGATCTCAGGGCTCCTGTCCCAGCTTCCGTCATTGACAAACAAAAGCTCATAGTCCCAAGGCAGCTCTTCAAGGACAGCCCTGGTTTCCTGGTAAAACTGTTCCAGCACCTCCTCCTCGTTGTACACTGACACCACTATTGATAACCGTTTTCCCATAAATTATCTACCTCGATCCTTGTATCCGAGTGAGTGGGCACCCTTTTCTCCTCTGGCGGAAGCTCCATGTAATCCCCATAGACCTCCGTCAGGACATGATGCCAGCCCTTTGGGGCCATGAGAACTGTATCTTCAAAAGGAAGGTCCACGGTCTCCCAAACCCACTCCTTTTCCAAAGTCACGTACAGAAAATCCGGCTGATAATTGCTGTAGTAGAGCAGATGGCTGTCTCCTTTGTTGTATTTCACCGCCAGGGCGTACTGCATCCGCCGGATCACCTTCATGGGGATCCTTTTTCCCGCTGCCGCCAAAAGCCTGACCGCTATCCGCCCTGCCTTGCCGTACCGGGAATAGTCCAGCTCATACCGATGCCCCATGGCCAGCCCGTAGATCAGGGTGTGGAGGCCCTTCACCAGCATGGCTTTGTACCTGGGCTCCGGCAGCTCATCTAAGATAAACAGATCCACCCACAGGTGATTCAGCCTTCCCTCATAGTATTCCATCTCCGGGCTGTCGCCGTTGGTCCTGCTGTTCATGTACAGGATCCTTGGGGTGAAGTCGTAAAAGGCATTTCCGCCTCCAAGGTGATGGGGCTTTAACAGCTTCATCCCCCTGGGCAGCTCCTTTTTGGCCGCCCTGGCGAATTTTTCATAGTTCTCCCTTGTGAAAGCCACATCCGCGTCGTCATCCCATGGGATAAACCCCTGATGCCGCGCGGCTCCTATAAGAGTCCCCGCGTCAAGGCCGTACCTGATATCATATTTCCGGCAGATCCGGTCAATCTCCTTGAGTACCTTTAGATTGGCCTGGTGGACCGCTTTCAGATCATAACCGTTCTCCACAGGCTCCTCCTTCCGCCGCCAGGGCGCTCCCTTCGCGGATAATCTTTGCCATATAGTCGATCATGTGGTCGGTCATGCCCGGATAGACTCCTACCCAGAAGGTATCCCTCATGATCCGGTCCGTATTCTTAAGACTGCCCCCGATCCGGTAGCCCTGCCCGCTTTCCCGCATCTGGTCAAAACAGGGATGCTTGGTGAGATTTCCCGCGAACAGCATCCTGGTCTGGACACCTTTTGACTCTATATATCTTACCAGCTGGTTCCTGTCCACTCCTTCCCGGCAGGTGATGAGGAAACCAAACCAGCTAGGCTTTGAGTTGTCTGCCGCCTTGGGCAGAATCAGACGCTCCTCTGTCTCCAGAAGGCCTCTATAAAGCCGTTCAAAGTTGTGGCGGCGCCTCTCCACAAAGGATGGGAATTTTTCCAGCTGGGCACAGCCCACAGCGGCCTGCATGTCCGTGGCCTTTAAGTTGTATCCGAAATGGGAGTACACATACTTGTGGTCATATCCCAGGGGAAGTTCCCCGTACTGGCGGTCGAACCGGTGTCCGCACAGATTGTCCCTGCCTGACGGACACACACAGTCTCGCCCCCAGTCCCGGAAGGAGCGGATGATCTTGTGAAGAAGGGGATTGTCTGTGTACACCGCTCCCCCCTCGCCCATGGTCATGTGGTGGGGCGGATAAAAGCTGGAGGTTCCGATATCCCCTATGGTGCCGGAAAATCTCTCCCTCCCATCCAGGGTGTACGTTGTCCCCAGGGCGTCGCAGTTGTCTTCCACCAGCCACAGATTGTGCCTGTCACAGAACGCCTTCACCTTTTCCAGATCAAAAGGGTTTCCAAGAGTGTGAGCCAGCATCACTGCCTTAGTCTTATCTGAGTACGCCTGCTCCAGCATATCTGTATCAATATTGTACTGGGGGATGGTCACATCCACAAACACAGGAACCGCACCATACTGGATCATGGGGGTCACGGTGGTGGGAAATCCCGCCGCCACGGTGATCACCTCATCCCCCCGCCTGATCTGCCGCTCTCCCAGCAATGGGGAGGTGAGAGCCATAAAGGCCACAAGATTGGCGGAAGAGCCGGAGTTTACCAGGGAACAGTAGCGGATGTCCAGATACTCTGCCAGCTTTTTCTCAAACTCTTCCGTATACCGGCCCGATGTAAGCCAGAATTCCAGAGAACTGTCCACCAGATTCATCATCTCATGGCGGTCATAGACCCTGGAAGCATAGGGGATCCGGTCTCCCTCCTCAAAGACTTTCTTCTGGTGAAAACGGTCACAGTACTCCCCCACCAGCTCCAGGATCTCCTGACGGGCCTGGGATTCGGTTTTATTCTCAAACATATTGTGTGTCCTTTCTTTATAAATTGGGATTTTGCTTGTTACTGTTCAGGTAGGTCTGCGCGCTTGCCGCGCTGACCGTATGATAAACTGGGCCAGAGAGCAAAAATCCCATCGCCGCAGGCGATTTTCATGGATTTTTGCCAGTTGCTGTGAACGCATGTGAACCGTAACTTTTGCTTAACACTGGAGTTTACTTCCCTTCCAGTATCCTCTTTCTGTATTGGTCCATGTCCCGGCCCTCCCGCAGCACCTTCCCGCCGTTGGTATCGATCCCGCTGTTTCGCTCCTTAAGAAGAGCCATAAGAGCCTCCCCTGCTTTTTGGGTGGTATCGGAAAAAGTGCTGACACCATTGGAAGCCAGCAGGTAAATGGCCAGGCAGTGAACAGTCTTTTGGCGTCTACCCACAGTGATAAAATAGGTATAGTCATAGAAGCAGCAGGCTTTCAGGTTGTCCACACGAATGACAGTCTGAGCCGGGTCCGCCAGATAAATATAATCTCTGGTAAGCAGGCCATCCTTGCTGCCGGCATTGGAAAGGACCCGGTCAAGCCCTGCTTTCAGCTTCAGAATACAGCAGTCCGAAGCAAGGGCCTGGCGGTCAAACTCCTCAATTTCACTCTCCGGCAGTTTACTGCGTTTTGCGGAGCTGGCCATGTAGTCCTCCCGTTTTTTCCGGGTCTGCTTAATTATGAACCACAAAAAAGCCAGAACAGCCAGGGCCACCACAACTAAAACGCCGCAGATCCCAATGCTTACGCCCAGCATATCGTCCCGGCCCTCGGCCATAAGCTCCATTGTCCTGCCGATGGCCCACGCCAGCCCCCAAAGCACCGCGGCTTCGAAAAGCACCATGCATATGGCGCTGAAAATGCTTGTGCGCTTAATGACTTTCGACGCACTCTCAAAGACAGAACCGCTGGGGAAATGCTTTTTGGCGTAATCCTCATTCATTTCAGCAAAAAAATCTGACATAGAACCTCCTCACATTCCATGGGGCACGAAGCGCCCCGGCTCCCGGGGATCATGAAAATTACCGGAAAAAAGCCGCAATCTGCCTGTCCATGACAGCCAGTGCGTCCTCTCCCCCGAGATAAGCTCTGGTCCAGTCCACGGTCCACTCCACGGCCTCCTTCACGTCCAGCCTGGGCTGCCAGCCAAACACTTTCTTGATCCTGGAGCAGTCCAGCTTCAAAAATCCCGCCTCATGGGGGCCGCCGTCGTATTGGTCTATCCACTTAAGTCCGTCTCCCCATGCCTGACAGAACAGGTCCGTCAGAACACCTGTGGTCACGCAGTCCCTGTCATCGGGACCCACATTGTAGCATCCGCGAAATCCCGGATCCTCATACTGCTTCATGGCAATGGTCAGGTACACGAAAAGGGGCTCCAGCACATGCTGGTAGGGCCTGACCGAGTAAGGGTTGCGGACAATAATATCCTTTCCCTGGGATGCCGCCCTGACACAGTCCGGGATGATCCGGTCCGGGGCAAAGTCCCCCCCTCCGATCACATTGCCTGCCCTGGCCGTGGACACCCGGACTTTTCCCTGGTCGAAAAAGGACCGGACATAGCTGTGGGTCACCAGCTCAGAGCAGGACTTGCTGTTGGAGTAGGGATCATAGCCGTCTAAGGCGTCGCTCTCCCGGTAGCCGTACTCCCACTCTTTGTTGTCATAGACCTTGTCCGTGGTCACATTGACGCAGGAGACAACACTGGGGGTCAGCCGGACACACTCCATAAGGTTTACGGTTCCCATAACATTGGTCTCATAGGTGTACACCGGGTCTTTGTAGGAATCCCTGACAATGGGCTGGGCTGCCAGATGGAACACCAGCTCAGGCTGAACCCTGTCAAAGACCTGCCTTAGATGTTCCAGATCCCGGATATCTCCTGTGACGCTGTCCATGGTGTCCTCAAGGCCCGCTTCCTCAAAAAGGCTGGGGCAGGTGGGAGGCTCTTTGGCGTACCCTGTCACCTGGGCTCCCAGGTTGGTCAGGGTACGGCACAGCCAGGCCCCCTTAAATCCGGTGTGGCCGGTGACCAGGACCCTCTTTCCCCTGTAAAATTCACAAAATGTCTCCCAAATATCTCTCATATGATCACCGCCTAATTCTTCCATATTTTCCAGGGCGCTTTACCGCCCTGCCACAGGGTCTCCAGCTTCTTCATCTCCCGCTGGGTGTCCATGCACTGCCAGAAGCCGCTGTGGTGGAAACTCATCAGCTGCCCCTCTGCCGCCAATCTCTGCATGGGCTCCTGCTCAAACACCGTGGAGTCGTCTTTTAGATACGAAAAGATCTCCGGGTTCATCACCATAAAGCCTCCATTGATCAGGCTGGCGTCGGTCTCATTTTTCTCCCGGAAGGAGCGGACCTGCCCGTTGGTTCCGATATCCAGCACGCCCTTCATCTGGGCGATATTCACCGTGGTGATGGTGGCCGTCTTCCCGTGGGATCTGTGGAAATCCAGCAAAGCCTTTAAGTCCACATCGCAGACACCATCCCCGTAGGTCAGCATAAAAGGCTCATCTCCTATAAAGGGCTGAACCCGTTTCACCCTTCCTCCGGTCATGGTGTTGAGCCCGGTATCCACCAGGGTCACTTTCCACGGCTCTGAATAATTGTTGTGAACCTCCATCTCATTGTTGGCCAGGTCAAAGGTCACATCCGAGGTGTGGAGGAAATAATCGGCGAAAAACTCCTTCACCACATACTGTTTATATCCCAGGCATATGACAAAATCGTGAAACCCGAACTCAGAATAGTATTTCATAATGTGCCAGAGAATAGGTTTCTCCCCGATCTCGATCATGGGCTTGGGCTTTAAATGGCTCTGCTCGCTGATCCTTGTCCCCAGCCCTCCCGCTAAAATCACTACCTTCATGGCCCGTTTCTCCTTCTTCTCGTCACTCGCGGAAAATATTCCACTTATTTTTTTTCAGTATCTCCAGGGCAGACCGCACCGCTGCCCCTGATTCCGGCCTGCTGGTCCGGTATTCAAAATTAGCCGCCAGCTCCTCATCGGTCCTGTTCTCAAAGTCCAGGGCAATCTGAGCCCGCCTCATGCAGGCCTCTTTCCGCAAAGGCGCTTTTTTTATTTCTTCTATTGTAGTATAACCGTTTCCCGCCAACAGGGCAACCACTATGGCCGCCATTATGGCCCGGGCCCCCGCTTTCGCTTTTGGCGCGGCCCCTCCAGCCTGCCTGGCAGGCAAACGCCGCCATGCCAGGGAAAAGGTCAGGAGGATCCCAAGGATTCCCACCTGAAACTGAAGGGCGTACCTGGAGGACATGCCGTACTCCTCGTTCATGAACACCCACCTGGAATACCACACCAGCAGGTGATTCAAGAACCCTGACCCTGTCAGGAGCAGGGGGAATATGCTCTCCTCCCACAGCCTGTATTGAAACTGAAACCAGAAAGCCAGCCCATAACCCGCCATCACAAGCGCGCCCAGAACCAGGTAAGGCAGGTCGGAAGAAAACGCCGCCTGAGCGCACTCTCCGCCTACAGCCATGGAGGCAAAGGATTTGACAAAAAAGCGGATCATATAGCCGGGGGTATCCAGAAACTGCCTCGCGAAAGGCACATCCACCACCACCCCCACCTTCTCCGTCACCTGGGCATTGCTCCAAACATACAGGAGAAGGGGGATGAGCGCGGATATGCCGTAAAACACATACTGCCGGTCCAACCGCCTCTCCCCCCGCCATGTCAGAAGGATCCGGAACCCGTAGGCCAGCCCCAGCACTGCCGTGTAGATGGCACAGTAGGGGCCCGCCACCGCCAGGGTCAGAAGCCAGGGGAGAAGAAGACATCTCAGCGAGTCCCCCTTTTTCTCCCGCCCGGTCCAAAGCCGCTCCAGCACAAGGTAGTGGTAATAGAATCCCCCGAACGCGAGGAAATGAATCCAGCCGCTGCCGTTTATCATCATCTCCCACTTGTTCAGGCTGAAGGTCACCGCCATAAGGCACAAAGTCCACACAAGGCCCACTTCTTTTTTAACGCAGTAGGAGACCAAAAGAATGGCCGCGAGCCCCAGGGAGAGAACTCCCAGAACCTGGTCGAACCGGATCCGGTAGTCAAAAAAAGCGGTATTAATGATCCTGGCCACATAATTTAATGGAATCCTGGTAAGGATATCCCCCACCAGAAAACGGTCCGGGTCCCAGACATCCGGCAGATAGCTGTTGACCAGGCGGATGTAGTCAGAGTAGACCACATCCACAAAAGAATTTTTCACATACCACAAACCAAACGCCACCCCAAACACAGGCAGAAAATAAAGCCATCTCCGGTTGTTCATAACTGTTTGCCTCCATTAGTCAGCGGTTATCTGCACGATCATGGAAAAACGTTTCTCTCCCCTCTGTTCCTGGGCGTCTTTCAGATAGAAATTATTTTCAAAATCCAGCTCCACAATATCGTAGGGCCTGGGAACCTCCAGGTCCAGGTGGGTAATGTTGTCCACAATATCCACCTGAGCCGCCAGCTCCCCATTCATATAAATATCGGATCTCTCATGGCCTTCCATGACTCCGGGGTACATCATCTGCAAGTGGATCACCCCGGTCTCTCCTGCCATTACCCGCAGCTTCGCGCTCTCATCCATCCAGCCATCCCCGTAATACCCGTAGATGGACTCGCGTTTTAAGATACGCACAGCTTCCGTGATGTCCTGATAGGCGTGGAACTGGGGATCCTCCCGGAGAATCAGCATATTGTTGGTCACCTGGCCGAAATCCCGGATGGTGTCCACAAAGATCACCTCTGTCCCTTCCGCCTTTCTCTCCTTGTCAAATACCTTGAAAAACGTATCCGCGTAAAAATCGCTGACATTGTAATTGTTCTTTAATATATAGATTTTTTTCCCGAAAATATCCTTGCCGTACTTCTCGTAAGTCTGCTCTGCCAGGGAATTGTACTGCTGCTGGGTGTTCCAGAAATAAAGGTTGGGATATTTTCCCCTGTAGTAAGTCTCTACCGGGATCATGAACACCAGGTATGTGAACACCAGCGCCGTACAGGCCACGGCCCTCTTGTAGTCCGGCAGGCGATGCCCCGCTGCCTCTTCCTCCTTGGCGGAGGGACTGACGATGGCTCCGCACATGTAGCTTAACCAAAGCCACGCCCCTGTCATGGACACGTAGACCCAGCGGACCTCCAGCCGGATGGTAACGCTGGAGCAGGCAACGCATGCCCCGATGAACAGGAAGAACAAAAGACTGTTCTTCAGGATCCTGACCCGCTCCCACCTGCCGCTTCTTATGATCTTTGCCACAAATGCCGCCATGATGAGAACGATCACCAGATCCGCGCCCGCTATGAGGACTTTGATCCCCCTGGAAGTCCCGCTCCAGGGAAGTCCGCACAGATGCTGCTCTCCCATGTTGATTCCAAACAGGTACAGCACCTGGTGGATGGCAAACTTTATTGCCTGCCCCAGTTCAAGGGTGTCCGCCACATGGGTGCCGCCGGTGCCTGCCGGGGATATGGTCCCGATAAAGGCCAGCCGGATCCCCTGGACCAGCACAAACAATCCTATAGGCAGAAGCCACTGACGGGGCTTTTTGTCTTTCTTCATCACAAGCCCCGCATAGAAAAGCGGCAGCAGGACCATGTAACGCTCATGGATAAAACACACGGCAAAATACAGGCCGCAGGCTCCCCAGAAACAGGGAAACCTCTCTCCCGCCCCATTAATATATTCATAAAGGCACCACAAAATTCCCACTGCCGCCCACAGGGCCAGGGTCTCCATGAGGCCGTAGACCTGGGCGATCTGATAGCAGGACATCCGGGAGAGAAGGTACAAAAAACCGCACATCAGCCCGATCAGCTGGTTGCCGGACAGCTTTCTGGCAAATAGGCAAACCGTGTAGGCCACCATGGCGTTAAATACAATATTAATGGGCACAAACCAGGTTACATGACTTCCCACCAGCCCCAGCTCTAAGTAGGCGGCCAGATAATAGAGAAAGCGGAACCTGGTACTCCCTATAGGAAACACAAACTCCCGAAAGCTCTGTTCCCCGTAACATGACCACAGGTACAGGTCATCCATGAACAGGCCCTTTATCTGAATCCCGGCATTGATGAGGAATCCAGCGGCCAGAAGAAGGCCGGCAGCGATCACCTCGTCCTTCCAGCGATACTGCCACATGGCGGCGCTTTTTTTATCCATTCCACTACTTCCTCCAGCTTTCATTGGTAATTCTTTCCGGCCTGACCGTACAGCTTCATGAGCAGGCCCGCAAGCCACCCCGGCCATATGTCCTGGAATATCCGGCGCTCCTCCCGCTCCCTGCGGTGATCCTCCATACAGGCCTTGGTGGCGGCTTCATCGTGGATCCGGTAGTACAAAAGAGGCTTCTCCACGCAGATAAACCTGCCGGGTCCGCAGGCAAGCCTTCTCATACATTCCCAGTCCAGAACAAAATCATACTCTGTGGAAAATAAAGGCCGGGGCATCTGATCCTTTCTGTAGCAGCAGGAAGGACACATCACGGGATTGCCAAAGATCAGCCCCGCCTTTTTCACCCATGGCAGATGGCAGAGGCCGGGAACTCTCCAGGGAAGACGCAGCACCTTCTTTACAAGTTCCACCGCTCCTCCCCATGACAGTCTGCCGTCCCGGATGAGAATGCCGTCGCTCATGAACACGGTCATGTCCGGCCACCTCGCGGCAGCCCGGCGCAGCTCCTCCACATAATGACGGTTGTACAGATCATCCTGGTGGGCAATGGTCACAAACCTGGCCTGACCGCTGTCCAGCCCGAAGTTCCAGTCATTTCCAATGCCCTTTTCCCCTTGTCGGACAAAAAGAGGGATCTTATGGCGCTCAAGTACCTCCTCCAGCCACGGGCTGGGGGTGGAGGTGGCGCAGATGATATTCGTGGCCGCGGTCTGGGCCTTCAGCGACCGGATACACGCCTCCAGATAAGGAGACTGGCCGTAAGCGCAGATGACAAATGTGTGAAATTCCATATCAGAAAAAATGCTCCTCCAGCATCAGGCACAGGGTATGGTAAATGGGCAGATGGAGTTCCTGGATCTTGTAGGTCTCCTGCTCCGGAACAATGATGGCCTTGTCCGCGTACTGTGCCAGCTTTCCCCCGTCCTTTCCCGTAAGGCCCACCACCTTCATACCCAGCGCTCTGGCGGCCACGGTTCCGTAGTGGATGTTGGCCGCGTTGCCTGAGGTGGATATGCCTAAAAACACGTCCCCCTCCTGACCGTAGCCGTAGATCTGCTGAGCGTACACCATAAGGCCGTCCACGTCATTTAAAAACGCTGTGGAAAGCCCGGGATGGCCTGTGAGAGCGATAGAGGGCAGTCCTCCCTGAAGCTTTCCCGCCAGGGCCTTCCCCGCCTCCGGATCCATCTCCTCCAGCTTCCTGGCCATTTCCCCGGAAACCGGGCGCTTCTTTACAAAGCCCTTCATCAATTCCCCCACAATATGTTCCGAGTCCGCGCCGCTTCCCCCGTTGCCTGCCACAAGAAGCTTATGGCCGGAGGCAAAACAGTCCCTCAGTATCTGGTAAACCTCCTTTACAGAATCCTTCACCTGCTCCAGCGCCGGATAGCGGCTGACCAGCTCATCAAGATAGATCATCTCATCCATGTTGTTCCCTTTCCTTTCTGACAATAAATTCTGCCGCGTCCATAAGAGTTTCCGCGTAAAAATCATAAAACGGCTTCTCTCCCTCCATTCTGCTCTTCTCCCGCTCCATTTTCCCATAACCAGTGCTCACCAGGATGCTCCTGACTCCGTAATTGTGTCCCGCCTCCACATCGATGCGCTTGTCGCCTATCATAAAGGAGCGGCTCTTGTCAATGTCATATTCCTCCTGGGCCATCTCAAACATCCCGGTTCCCGGTTTTCTGCACCGGCACGCCTTCTTGTACTGGCCCATACCGTGTTTTGGGTGATGGGGGCAGTAATAAAAACGATCCACCAAAGCGCCGTCCTTCTCCAGACAGCGGTTTAGGTATTCGTGCAGGGTTTTCATGTCCTCCACCGTGTAATAGCCCCTGGCGATCCCCGCCTGGTTGGTCACCACCGCGATCTTAAAGCCCTCTTCTCTAAGGAGGCGGATAGCCTGGGGCACTGTGGGAAGAAGCTTTAAATCCTCAGGACGGCAGAGGTATTCCACCTCTTCATTGATGGTGCCGTCCCTGTCCAAAAAAACCATCTTGTCCATGTCTTCTCTTCCCTACAAATCAAATTGATATTCGCCCTCAGGCATGTGGACCTTCACAGTGTCATAATTCCACCTGTTTTTGTCCGCCGTCCACACCTGGGCTCCCCTCAGTTCGAAGTTCCAGTCCGCCGGCTGCCCCCCCGCGGCCTCCATCCGGGCCGCCACCCTGTGTTTCACATTGTAAGGGCAGTACATCAGAAGATAACCGCCGCCGCCGGCTCCCAAGAGCTTTCCTCCCAGGGCCCCGGCCTTCAGCGCTTCCTCGTAAAGCTCATCGATCTGAGGGTTGGTGATCTTGCTGCTCATCCTCTTCTTGCTCTGCCAGCCATAGTCCAGAAGCCGTCCAAAGCTGTGGAGATTCCCTTTTAAAAGCTCATCCTTCATGGCATAAGCCAGGGCCTTCACCTCCCGCATGGCGTCAAATGGGTCCTTCTTTTTATAGTTGCTCACCTGATCCTTGATGATATTGGCCGACACATGGATCTTTCCCGTGTAGCACAGAAGCAGATTGTACTGCAGCTCGTGGATCACATCCTTTTTTATGCGCAGAGGATTCACCACAACATTGTTTCTCCCGTGAAATTCAATGAAATTAAATCCTCCGAAGGTGGAGGCGTACTGATCCTGATATCCTCCGTCAATCTTCAGGTCCAGCCTCTCCACCTGGTAGGCCAGATCCGCCAGGGCGTATCCATCCATTTCCGCGCCCTTCCACTTTGCCATGGCGGACAAAAGGGCCACCATCACCGTGGATGAGGTGCCAAGCCCGGATCCCGGCGGCGCGTCGCACTGGAGATACACCTCGCAGCCCTGGTGGATCTCCATGGCCTTTAAGGCTGCTGTCACTAAGTCCAGCCTGCCGTCATAGACATAATTCTCCCTGGCATTGTATTTGACTGTCATGTCAAAATCCAGGGAGTGGACAATGATCTGGTCGTCTTCCCTGGGGACAATGGAACAGTACGCGTATTTGTTGATCGTGCTTCCTATGATGGCTCCCCCCTGCTCCTCGCAGAAAGGGGCCACGTCAGTGCCTCCGCCGCCGAAGCTTATGCGCAGCGGCGCTCTTCCTCTGATTACCATGTAAGAACTCCTTTCTCCACATCCTCCATAAAACGGTAGTAGTCGTCTGGTACGCCGATATCAATAAAATACCCGTCATTGACAAAGCCGCCCAGCCTCCGGCCTTCCAAAAGCCATTTGGGGATCATGTCATTTTCCAGGGAGACCTTTCCATCGGGGATCTGTCTGATCAGTTCCCTTGTCATCAGGTATACCCCGCCGTTGATGGTCCCGGGCTTTGGATCCCTGGTCTTTTCGTTAAACCCCATAAGCCTGCCGCCGGTGAGCACTGCCTGCCCATACCGGGACACGTCCTCCACCTGGCGCAGCACCAGGGCCATGTCCAGTTCCTGCTCCTCCTTCTGAGCCCTCAGACGGCCATAGTCCAGCCTGTAGAAGGTGTCCGCGTTCAGCACCAGAACCTGCTCCCCCTCCATGTACCGGGCCCCGTTCTTTATGGCCCCCGCTGTTCCAAGGAGAGTCTCCTCGTAGGCGTAGGAAGCCTTTATGCCAAAAGCTCTTCCGTCTCCAAAATATTCTTCCACCATGGAACCTTTATATCCCACCGCGAAGATGATCTGATCAATGCCCTGGAGCGCCAGTTCCCGGATCACATATTCCATAAAGGGCCTGCCCTGGATCAGGGCCATTGGTTTTGGGCGGTCGCTGACCACACTTCGCAGCCTGGTTCCAAGGCCTCCTGCCAGTAATATTGCCTCCATAATCTTGTCCTCTTTATTAGTTTTTGCCTAAGTATACCATCCTTTTATGGGATTTTCCAGACAGGAGCTGCCATTTTTCATATTATTGGGGCAAAAAGGATTATTATGTTAAGGACAGAATCGCATCAGCCAAATAGTATTGAATAGTACTCTCAGCGGGAAAAAGCGTTTTTATTGGAAAAACTCACTAAATTTCTGATTATCTTTTCATAAGCTGGTAAATGTCGGTATAGCCTGTATTTTAGGGCTTTATCGGCATTTTCCGTTTGGAAGATACTCTGCATAAGCTGGCATTTACCAGCATGAAAATGCAACCAAAAGTAGTAAATGAGTAGTACAATCCCCGATTTAAGAAGCAAGAGCCAGCCTTTCAAGTTCTGCTTTCGCTGAATTGAAAGTACCGTGTGCGTAGTACCCTAATGTCATGGTGATGTTTGAATGTCCCATGATGTATTGCAGGGTGTTCGGGTTCATTCCTTTATTTGCCATGTTAGTGCAGTAGGTATGTCTGAGTGAGTGTGGTGTGATGTTTGGTAGCTGGTCTTTATGTGTCTTGTTGTATTTCTTCACAAGCCCACGCAACATACTTTCGTAGTTCCCAGCCACTTTAGGGAAGCCCTTTTGGTTTAGGAATAGGAAATTGCTGTAACCATTGATAACGATAGGCTCTGCCTTTCCTCTGTTCTGTAACACTCGCTTAAAGGCTTGATAGGCTCTTTCTGTCATTGGAAGCTGGCGTTCTCCTTTTTTGGTCTTAGGTGTTTCAATGTAGTAGCCGATTTCAGTATCTTTCAATAACTGGTGGTCTACATTGATGATACGGTTTGTCATATCTATATAGATTGTCAGACCGCAAAATTCAGAAATACGAAGCCCCGTTTCCAGAAGAATAACCACTTCATCATAATACTTACTGTACGTCTTATCCCGCTCCATAAAGGCAAGCATTTTTTCTTCCTGCTCTGGCGTGAGAATGACTTTTGGCTCTGAATTATCTTCCAGAACGTCGCTCAATTTGAAGCTGAAAGGATTTTTTCTGATACAGTCATCCTCAATCGCCATATAGAATGACGCTTTCAGTGAACGCTTGTAATTGCTAATCGTCTTGTAGGAAAAGCCATTCTCATACATTCGCATAGCCCATTCCTTACCGTCCGATAGCTTCACCGTATCAATGCTCCTTGCACCCAGAGGGTCGTTTTCCAGAATTTTCATAAGATACTGGCGACCTTTTTCTGTGTTGCGTTTCACATTCTTTCTCTGGCTGTTCTTCTTTGCATAGAGCTGGCAGACTGTCATTTTCCCGCCTATGGTGTTGATACCGTCGTCGAGGTCTTTCTTAATCTTTTTCTGCTTTTCCCTCAATGAAAAATCTTCTCGTTTCCCAGCAGGTGTCTTGTCTGTCGGAACAAGTTTCCAAGCATAGACAAACTGTGGTTGCCCGTACATATCGGTATATTTGTAAACGTATCTTCCGTCTTTTCTCTGGCTCTCTCCAAGTCGTAAATTGCGTCCCTTGCTGTCTTTTCTCTTTGCATTAGACATAGTGCGAAGCTCCTTTCCGTCAAGGAATGAGCCGTTGATACGCTATACTTTATTATACCATATCTACGGCTCGCTGACATTAGATTTCGTCCAATGTATCAATGATTTTTTCAAACTGTTTTCGCTTAATCTGCACACGGTTTCCGTTCGCTATCACCCAGCCAGCGTCGAGATTTTCCTCTGCCAGCTTACGCAGTTTCTTTTCCCCGATACGGAAGTATTTTGACGCTTCCTCAATCGTCAGCGTGTACTTTTCCCAGATAGGCACATCAGTATTGTTCATGTTATGCACCCCCTTTACTGTGTGTCTTATGTAAGCAGACAGACGGCTCTGGAAAAGCTCCGCTGGTATCTCAACCAATCTCATTCCTATGAGCAAAACCACCTTTGGGACGTATCATTATCCTGTGAATACAGGTCGTGGCAAAGCGACTTTTCCAACGGTCGCTCTCGGATCACTGCATGGGTCGCTCGCTTCCTTTTGGAAAGGTCATGGCGTACAGTCCCCGTGGCTCGCTGTATCACAAACGTATCTGTCTGCTTTATTCACTTGTCAAAGAACGGCAACGGCTTGTCAGCCTGTAAAAGCCAACAGCAGGACTATTGACTTTTATAGAATGACAAGCGGTGTGGCTGGAAAGGGGAGAGAACCACGCCCGCCTGTATGTATTTAGATTACTGCGATTTCAAAATTGAGTATCATATCCAGAAAAGCTGTCTGTACTCTGTTTTTCAAATCAGCGTCCACTACCATACACACATTTCCGTGTTCATCATAGAGCTTTCGCAAACAGAGCTTTGAGATATACCCGTCGTAGAAGTTCATCACTGTGGCAATGGCTTCTGGGTCGCCCTCTGTCGCTGATACGATAACCTCAAAAGGTAAGCGTTTATGTTTCTTCATTCGTGTTCCTCCATGTATTTCCTCAATGTTTCAAGCGTCTTTGTTCTGTGATACTGGACGTTTGAACGAGGGATATTGATAAAACGGCTGATTTCTCCGTCTGCCATATCCATGAAGTAGGACAACAGAATAATATTTCGCTTCTTCTCGGTCAGAGCTTTAAGAGCTTCACTCAACTTGTCATTTTCAATCCATACTTCAATTCCCATCACATTAAACACGGTATAGTCGCTTTCGTATTTATCACACTCGCCAAAGCGTTCCTGCTGATAATCTGGCAAATCAGAAAATGAACACTCTCGTTTTTCACGTCGCTTCATATCACGGTAGCCTTTCATCACAGCTCGTTTGATAACTTTCTTTGAAAGGCAATCGAACTGTGCTTCAATGGCTTGTCTGAAAGAAGATGTTTCCACTGTTTCACCTCCTTTCTGTGCGAAGTAGAAATGAACGGAAGTTCATTTCCCCCTTTCCGCACCCCAACTACCCAAGGAGGTGTCCAGCTACCAAGATTTACAAAAAAGAATTTGCAAATCTCGGATATAACAAAAACAGTCTATTAGAATACGAATGTACCAATAGACTGTTTTGCTAACGTAAGTGATATGAATTTTTAACTCATATTTTGGGTGTGCTGACTGGATAACCATTATAAAGCGGTTATTCAGTTGTGAATACTGGCGTATTCGCTGATACGCAATCATGGCACAACCCCCTTATCCAGAGCTGTACCGTAAGTGCAAAAGAAAAGGACAGCTCTGGTTATCCAAAACCGTCCTAATCAGATTGAAAAACATGGAAAAAGATATTACCCTAGAACGGTTTTTTTTATTTACCGTCAAGGTAACATTGATATGAATTATTAACGCATGATATATGTGTTTTTAACACATTCTAATCATGTGTCATGAAGTATAAACTCATGACAGGTGATTTAAAATGAGGAAAAAGAAAGACACGCACAGCTTTGATTTCCGTCCGCTGGGACTGGCAATCAGAGAAGCGAGAGAAAAAGCTGGGCTTTCCCGTAATGATTTAGGCGATAAGGTCTTTTACGGAGAACGTCATATCGCAGATATTGAG
>CAJUSJ010000028.1:0-651 GCA_910588865.1 uncultured Lachnospiraceae bacterium | reverse complement strand
ATGATTTAGTGACCATGTTCCATATCTCTGTTGACGAATATTTCTATCCGCAGGAGAAAGCGAAAAAATCTACAATCCGCAGACAGATAGACGTATCGCTTGATGAACTGACAGATGAAGAACTCAAAATCATTCAAGGAACGATTGACGGTATCATGAAATACAAGGGGACGGGAAGCAAATAGGCTTCTCGTTTTCTTTTTCCTCTCATAGGCTATCCTGCTGCTCTGCTCCGCAGGAAGCAGGATAACCATTTAAAATTTTGTTTTCTTTGTAATTGTGTAAATGTATTCTTCCGGTGTCGGTATTCTATTACCAAAATACTTTTTAAAACGTTCCTGTACTGCTGGGTCTTGACTATTCACAGCGTTGTCAATATTCTCCTGTATCTCGGCTCTGAACTCCGATAGCGATAATCCTCTGGCTTTCGCTCCAGCTTTTAGAATAGTTTTCATATCTCGTTTTTTAAGCCCTATCATATCGTTCTTTACTCCCTTAATCGGAAATATTCAGAAAAGTGAGAGCCTGTATTGATAAGTTCTTCAAAACTTCCATTTTCTTTAATACTTCCATTTTCCATATAAATGATTTCGTCATATTTATTTAATAATTCTGCTTTTAAATTATGAGTAACTGTTATGAGCGTTAAAT
>CAJUSJ010000027.1 GCA_910588865.1 uncultured Lachnospiraceae bacterium | reverse complement strand
AGACCGTTGTTACCGGTATCGAGATGTTCCGTAAGATGCTTGACGAGGCTCAGGCCGGCGACAACATCGGCGCTCTGCTTCGTGGTGTTCAGAGAACTGATATCGAGAGAGGTCAGTGTCTGTGCAAGCCAGGCTCTGTAAAGTGCCATCACAAGTTCACCGCTCAGGTTTACGTTCTGACCAAGGACGAGGGCGGCCGTCATACACCTTTCTTCAACAACTATCGTCCTCAGTTCTACTTCAGAACAACCGACGTTACCGGCGTTTGCGAGCTGCCTGCCGGCACAGAGATGTGTATGCCTGGCGATAACGTAGAGATGAGCGTTGAGCTGATCCATCCGGTTGCTATGGAGCAGGGACTTCGTTTCGCTATCCGTGAGGGTGGTAGAACCGTTGGTTCTGGCAGAGTTGTTTCTATCGTTGAGTAATTGAAAAATCATTGTAATTATGGGACTTTCCGAAGTTTTTCGGGAAGTCCTTTTTTAGCGGGCATTTTTACAGCAACTGCCAAAGGAAGAAAATTCGTTATAACCCAAACTTCCCAGGGTGACAGGATAAGATGGATAGAGTATAATAAGGAAAACGTAATTGTTCAATTTTGCCCTTAACGGTAAAAATACTGGACAGTTACGAAAAAATACTTATATAATGGAGGGAAGTATATGACCACATTGTGGACGAGAGGGGAGTTAAAGGACCGGGCAAAGAAGGGACTGGAGACCTTTTACTGGCAGGCGTTTCTGGTCTGTCTCATCGCGATGCTTCTTGGAGCGGGGACAGAGGCCTCCAACTTTCAGGTCAAAACATCCGGCCGGAGTGAAGATACAAGGTTGTCTGTCCAGGGCATACCGGGAACCGATTTTTCTTATGGGGATGGGAGGGTGAATATTGACACCCCGCTGTACAATGGTTCCATTCCCGTAAGGCTGGGCTTGGGGGTTATGTTTCTGACAATGCTGATGGTCACGACCGTGGTTTTGGCGTTGGGGATCCTGGTCTCCAATGTGCTTCAGGTAGGAAAACGGCGGTATTTTCTGAAAAAAACCGCAGGGATCCGGGAGATGGGTGTGGGGGAGCTGTTTTCGGCTTTTGGGGAGGCCTACGGGAACCTGGTGTGGGTGATGTTCCGGAGGCAGCTTTCTATTGTTCTCTGGAGTCTTCTTCTGGTTATACCGGGGATTATCAAAACCTATGAGTATTATCTGGTTCCCTATCTTTTGGCGGAGGACCCTCACCTCTCCTGGGAGCAGGCCAGAAATAAAAGCCGCGGCATGATGGATGGCAATAAGATAGATGTGTTTGTGCTTCAGCTGTCATTTATTGGCTGGGATATTCTGGGCAGCCTCCTGTGCGGCGTGGGGCATGTGTTTGTCGCGCCTTATAAGGAGGCGGTATACGCGGAATTGTACCACACTTTGAGGAACGGGGCCGGGGGGACGGGATATGATTCCTCCTACGTCTCGTGGCAGAGTGAGCGGTAACCAATAACTTTTATAGTAATAGTAACAAATTTAACGCCAAATGTCATGGATTTCCTGGGAATATTGTGATAGAATAAACTATCATGATAAATTATTGACATAAAACCCGCGGACAGGTTACGCAGGGCGGAAAGGTACCAGGCAGGGGTGAGATGCTATGGGGATGGTAGATTATAAAGAGGTTTTGGATTCTTTTCAGACCATAGGGGTCTATGTCATCAGGGAAGATAACCACGAGATTTTGTATTTTAACAAGAGAGTGGAGCAAGTGACGCCTGACGTGAAGGTGGGGATGGCCTGCCACCAGATTTGGTCAGATTTCTGCGGCAATTGTCCGGTTTCTTATATAGAGGAGAACGGGGAGGGAAAAAGCGTACATTATGACAATCCCTTTGGAAAAGTGGTGGAGATCAGGGCCTCCAGGGTTTTGTGGGGGGAGATTATCCCGGCTTTTGTGATCACCCTGACTCCTCAGACGGAGGTAGAGTTTCCAGGGGAGGATGACAATAAGCGAAATCAGGAGATCATCAAATTTCTGGGCCGGATGAATTTTGGGGTTTATGATATTGACCTGGAGGACGGCAGCGCCAATCCCATCCGTTCCGCGGAGGATATTCCGGAGATTAAGGATTTTAACTTGACGGACTGGCAGGAACTTCTGGGTATAAAGCTGAAACGTCATATTCATCCACAGTCACGAGAAGAATTTTTCAGGGAATTTTCCATAGAAGCCCTGAGAAATATGGAAAAGAATAATGAGAAGCGTCGGGAACTGGTGTGTTTGAGGAAGTTTGGGGAAGAGTACCGGTATGTGACAGCCGTGGCCCATCTCTACCACTATGGCTGTAAGAGTCATGTGGTTCTGGCTCTCCAGGATGTGGATGAACAGATGCGGACAGAGATTGCCCATGCCCAGAGTGACCGGCGTATGGCCGCTATCATCAAATCCAGGTACAATGTGATGAATACGGTTTACTTAGACACAGGGCTGTGCGAACGGTCCTATTTGGACCAGCCGGAGATGGGAGAACGGTGGGGAGATTATGACCAGTATATCCGCGGATCTGTAGGAGCGATCATATATGAAGAAGATATCCCGCTGTTTATGGAAAAGATGTCCATGGAGTCTTTGAGAAAAAAGGCTGCCGCGGTGAAGGATTTCCTGGAAGAACAGTGTCAGTACCGGGTAAACAGGGGCCAGGCGGTTATATGGGTGGAGCAGCATATCCTCTATATCCGTCAGGATGACCAGGTGGTGGTCAATATTCTGGGGCGGGATATCACCCAGGAGAAGCTGGCGGAGGCAGAGGCGGTGAGGGTAAGGCAGGAGAGAACCACCATCATCAACACCATGAGCAGCATGTTTTTTGCCGCCTATTATGTGGATCTGGTCCATGATACCTTCCGCAGGATCAGCCAGCGGGAGGAGGTGGGGGAGGTTCTGGGATGTGAGGAGAACTATACGGAGGGAATCCGGCTTTATTGTCGGCAATTCGTAAGCCCCTTGGATCAGGAAGAGTACAGCAGAACCATGAGACTTGACAATTTGAAAAGAGCGCTCAGCCCCAGCCACCCTCTGGTAGCTATGGAGTACCGCGGCCAGAAGAAACAGGAGGGAGAGGGTTTCGCGTGGATTCGAATCACGGTGATCCTGGCGGAATCTGAGAAGGACGCGCCAAAGATCGCCCTCTATGTGGCTCAGGACGTGACGGAGAGCAAGAGGAGGGAGGCCAGGGAGCACAGGGCATTAAAGGAGGCTTATGAGGCAGCCACTCTGGCTAACGCATCCAAGAGCGAGTTTTTATCCCGGATGAGCCATGACATCAGGACGCCCATGAATGCCATTCTGGGTATGACGGCCATCGCGGAAAAGCATCTGGAGGAACCGGAACGGGTCAGGGAGTGTCTCAGGAAGATCGGGGTGTCCAGCAACCATTTGCTGTCGCTGATCAACGAGGTGCTGGACATGAGCAAGATCGAGTCCGGCAAGATGGATTTGACAGACGAGGATTTCAATCTGTCAGACCTGTTCCGGAATCTGGTCACCATGACCAGGCCTGCGGTGCAGGACAAGGGACACAGCCTGAATATCCGGTTTGAAGAGGTGAAACACTTGGATGTCACAGGGGATATGGTGCGGCTTCAGCAGGTATTCATAAATATACTCAGCAATGCCATCAAGTACACTCCGCCAGGGGGTAAGCTGAACATAACCATAATTGAAAAAGACTCTCCTCTCAGCGGATACGGCTGCTATGAATTCGTGTTTTGTGACAACGGCATAGGCATGGCAAGAGATTTTCAGGAAAAGATCTTTGAGCCCTTCAGCCGCGCGGAGGATTCCCGGATCAGCAAGATCGAGGGGACGGGGCTGGGCATGGCCATTGCCTGGAATATTATCCAGAGGATGAACGGTGAGATACAGGTGGAGAGCCAGCTTGGAAGAGGTTCCCGCTTCACTGTCATTGTATTTTTGAAAAAGAGGGCCTCAGAGCCCCCCAGGGAGCTGGCGGCAGAGCCTGAAAGGGAAGAGCGGGAGGCTGGGACAGACACCTTTGAGGGCTTCCGGGTCCTTATGGTGGAGGACAATGAGCTGAACATGGAAATTGCCGTGGAGATCATAGAGGAGATCGGGGCAAAGGTGGAAAGCGCCTATGACGGGAGAGAGGCGGTGGAGATGTTTGAGGGCAGCCAGGAAGGGTATTATGACCTGATCTTCATGGACATCCAGATGCCCAGGATGAACGGCTATGAGGCCACCAGGGCGATCCGGGCCATGGACCGGGAGGATGCCAAAAGGATCCCCATCATCGCCATAACAGCCAACGCGTTTACTGACGACCGGATATCCAGCCGCCAGGCAGGGATGAATGAACACCTGTCTAAGCCAATCAATATTGAGGCGCTGGAAAAATGCATGGGACAGTACCTGAAGGAGAGGAGGCAGCCATGAAATACAGGATCCTGCTGTTTGACGTAGACAATACCTTGTTGGACTTTGACGCCAACGAGGAGGAATCTTTTCGGCTCATGATGGAAGACATGGGAGAGACATGGACAAAGGAGATCTACCAGACTTATAAGCAGCTGAATACCCGGCTTTGGAAAAGGATCGAAAAAGGGGAGATCACGGTGGACGAGGGAGTGAACCGCCGGTTCGCGGACCTTATGGCCCTGTATGGAAAGGCTGTTGACGGCCCTGACTGGGAGAGGGCTTACCGCAGGCACCTGAACCAGGGAGTTCAGGAGATCCCCGGGGTACATCCGGTCTTAAAACGCCTGAAGGAGAGCTGTGAGCTGTATGTGATTACCAACGGCATCCAGCAGACTCAGGAATCCCGGATAGCCAGGTCAGGCCTTGATCAATATTTTAAGGACATGTTCATCTCCGGACGCATAGGGGCAGGGAAGCCCTCGAAAGAATTTTTTGATTATGTGAAGAACCATATACAATGGTTTGAGCCAAAGGAAGCTTTGGTGATCGGGGATTCTCTGAGCTCTGATATCAAAGGGGGCATTGACGCGGGGATCCCTACATGCTGGTTCGCCAGAGGAAAAGATGGCCCGTCCAGGGAGCGGGAGCTGAGGGACAGCGGCCTCTGTCCAGATCATGTGATCGGTGAGCTGACAGAGCTCTTTGATGTTCAGGGTGAACCGGCGGCATGGTCACCCGGATATGCAGGAGGTTTTTAGATGGATCAGGCAAAAAACAGGGTTTTGGAGCAGGTGAGAGGCGGGCTCATCGTGTCCTGTCAGGCTCTTGCGGATGAACCTCTCCACAGCTCCTATATTATGTCCAGGATGGCATACGCGGCAATGCTGGGCGGCGCTGTGGGAATACGGGCCAACACCATCGCGGACATCAAGGAGATCAGGAAAGAGGTGCCGCTTCCCGTGATTGGCATTATCAAAGCGGAATATCCGGATTCGGAGGTGTATATTTCTCCTACAGTAAAAGAGATCAGCGCCCTCGCGGAGTGTCAGGTATCCATCATCGCCACGGACGCGACAAAACGCGTAAGGCCTGGAGGCAGGACCCTGGAAGAATTTTTTTCAGAGGTCAGGAAAAATTATCCAAACCAGCTGTTTATGGCGGACTGCTCGGATTATGAGGAGGCCATGGCTGCCGCCGAGATGGGGTTTGACCTTGTGGGGACCACCCTGCGGGGATACACAGAGTACACCAGAGGCGCTGTCCTGCCGGACATGGATTTCATAAAACGTCTGGCCGGGGACTGCAAAAAGCCTGTGGTGGCAGAAGGCGGAATCTGGACTCCGGACCAGTTAAAGGCTGTCCTGGAGGCAGGGGCATGGACAGCGGTGATCGGAGGGGCCATCACAAGGCCGCTGGAGATTACAAAGCGGTTTGTGGCGGCGGTTCCGGGGCAATAGTAAACAGTACCAAATCCGCCGGTCTTTGGGGGAAGACAGGCGCGGGAAAAGGGGATTTACATAAAATGGTTTAGAGAATTGAAGAAGGAGAAGACAGGCGGGGTGTGAAAATCGCCATTGGTTTAGAAAGATTGACAGAAAGAAAAACAGCTAAGAGAGACTACAAGTGTACAGACTGAAGAGACCGGAGGAGGAGTAGAGATGCAAGGTGATTTTTTGGTAAAAATGAGAACTGCCTATAACCAGTTTACCAGAGCGGAAAAGAAGGTGGCTGATTATATTTTGCAGAACCCAAAAAAAGTGCTGTTTATGTCTATTACGGATTTGGCGGAAGCGTGTCACGTAGGGGATACCAGTGTGTTCCGATTCTGCAAATCCATGGAATTAAAAGGGTATCAGGAATTTAAGATGGTCTTATCCTTAAGTCTCAATGAGGATGAGAAAGAAAGCAGTCGTTTTTCAGGTGACATCAGTTTAAGTGATACATTTCAGGAGCTGGCCCAGAAGGTGCTGAACATCAATATCAACGCGCTGACAGAGACCTACGCTCTTCTGAACGAGACAGCCTTTAACCAGGCGGTTGATTGGCTTCACGAGGCGGAGAGGATCGTCTTTTTCGGAGTAGGCGCCAGCATCCTGACAGCATTAAAAGCAACCAACAAATTTCTGCGCATTGAGCCAAAGGTGTACTGTATCCAGGATTCTCACATGCAGGCCATGACGGCATCCATGATGAAGCCCGGGGAGGTAGCTGTGCTCTTTTCCTATTCCGGAGCCACAAAGGACACCATCCATGTGGCGCGGATGGCCAGAGGGGCAGGGGCCAGGGTGATCTGCGTCACGAGATTCAGCAAATCGCCGCTGACCTCCTACGCTGACCTGATTTTGCTCAGCGGGGCAAATGAGAGTCCCCTCCAGGGAGGTTCCACATCAGGAGAGATCAGCCAGCTGTTTCTGGTGGATCTGCTGTACACGGAATATTATAGAAGATATTTTGATGTGTGCAGTAAAAATAATGAAAAAACTTCAGGCTCCGTGCTGGAAAGGCTTTATTAGAACATGAGAGAAGACCTGTTTCACAATAAGATCACCTGGTTCACATTTATTTTCAGCATTCTTGTGGTGTGGGTCCATTCTGTGAACACTGCCGCGGGCGGCGGGGCGGTGTTGGAGAACTTTTTAGGTGATACAATAGGACAGATCGCGGTGCCAGGCTTCTTTATGATGTCTGGCTATCTGTTCTACCGGAATTTTTCCTGGGAAAAGCTGGGCGGAAAATGGGGGAGCAGAATCCGCGGTATTCTGGTCCCTTTTCTTTTGTGGAACGGTCTTTATTATATGGGCTATGTGCTGGGAAGCAGACTGCCCTTTGTCCGGGGCATTATGGAAAAGGGGCCGGTTCCTTTTGACTGGCACACGGCCGGGGCCGCTCTGCTTCATTATACTTATAATCCTGTGTTCTGGTACCTGTACCAGCTGATCCTCCTGGTCAGCCTGGCTCCGGCTCTGTATGGGATCCTGAAAAACAAGATCCCGGGGCTGGCGGCAGTAGGAACAGCCTTTTTTCTGGCCCAGAGAGGCGTCATAATCCCCCACCTGAATCTGGATGCCCTGTTTTACTACTCACTGGCAGCCTACGGAGGGATCCACGGGAGATCCCTGGTGGAGGGGGAGGGAACCGTAAAAAAGGCCGCGGCCGGGATGGGGCTTATGGCATTCGGCGCGGCGGCCTATATGGCTCGGTGGCCCGGGGTCATCTCAGCCACCGTGTGTTTCCGGACCGCGGTACCTGTTGGGCTGTGGTTTTTTACAGACGGCAGGCAGCTTCCGGAGGCCAGATGGTGGATGAAATACAATTTTTATATATACGCTGTTCACTACGGCCTGGTGCGTGTGATCAGCAAGACGGCAGCGGCGGCTTTTGGGGACCGTGAGCTGGTGATGACCGTCCTGTTCCTGGCCATACCGGCGGTGATGGTGTGGATTGCCGCTGGTACGGGGAAATGGCTGAGGCAGCGGGTACCCGTTCTGTGGTCTGTCCTCAATGGAGGCAGGTAGGCAGGCTCCACCGTCCGGAGGCCCCGCAGGGAAGGACAAGGCTGGTGGAGGAAACGGGAAGGCCCAGTTCCCCCGCGGTCACAGTGCCTCCGCGGGCGGAGACCACCTCCACGGAAAGCATATAGGAGAGAACCGATGGAGCCAACCCGGTGGTGTAGGAATTGATCAGGAAAAAAAGGGGCTGGTCTGACAGCAGACGGGCGCAGAGCCTCACCAGGGGATGGATGGCATCCTCAATCTTCCAGATCTCGCCCTTCGGCCCCCGGCCATAAGAGGGAGGGTCCATGATGACGGCATCGTAATGGTTGCCCCGCCGAAGCTCCCTCTCCGCGAATTTGATACAGTCGTCCACGATCCAGCGTATGGGAGCCTGCTCCAGTCCGCTGGATCGGGCATTTTCCTTGGCCCAGCCAACCATGCCCTTGGAGGCGTCCACATGGGTGACGCTGGCCCCGGCCTTGGCAGCCGCTAGGGTGGCTCCCCCTGTGTAGGCGAAAAGATTCAAAACCTTCACAGGGCGTCCGGCCCGGGAGATCAGGTCTCCGAACCAGTCCCAGTTGGCGGCCTGTTCAGGGAAGAGCCCGGTATGTTTAAAACTGAAGGGCTTCAGATTAAATGTCAGGTTCCGGTAATTGACAGACCACTGCTGGGGAAGACCGAAAAATTCCCACTGCCCGCCGCCTTTCGCGCTGCGGTGATAGTGGCCGTCAGGCTTGTTCCAGCCCCTGTGTTTTCTGGCCGTGTCCCAGATCACCTGGGGGTCAGGGCGTATGAGAAGAAAATCTCCCCACCTCTCCAGCTTCTCTCCTTTTGAACAGTCGATCACTTCATAATCCTTCCAATGGTCTGCTATCCACATAATATCCTCCTGGTGTAATCAATAAAAGCGCGTGTTTTCTTGATTATAAGGGAGGGGGAGGAAGGAGTCAAGTCTGCTTTCCAAAAGAAAAAAGCAAAATAAACCTTCATGCGCCCGGCAATGGATGCGCCACCACCCACGAAAGTTATGGCGGGCGCACTTGGCATACCTGAACTTAGATCGCCTGCGGCGATAAACTTTCAAAGTAAACCTAAAGGAAAAAGTAATAGAATTGAAAGATATTTCGGTTGAATAAATCTTTGGGCCTTGCTACAATAAATAAATATAGACACAGACACGGAGGAGAGCCTGGATGAAGAAAAAGAGTTTATTGATATTGGGTCTGACGGCCGCGATGATCTTGGGAACCGGCATCGCTTCCCAAGCGGCCGCGGGCTGGGCTATGGAGAACGGAAAGTGGGTATATTATGATAATTCAGGAAATCTGGTGACTGATGATTGGAAGAGAGGGGCTGACGACCAGTGGCGGTATCTGGACAGCTACGGTGAGATGGCTGTTGACCGCTGGGTGGACGACTCCTACTATGTAGATTCTAACGGGATCATGGTGACCGGAAAGTGGCTTCAGCTGGACTATGACCACAACGGAGACACGGATGGCGAGAACTGGTATTATTTTACGGAGAACGGCAAGGCGGCCACTGACTCCTGGAAGAAGATCAACAACAAGTGGTATCATTTCAATACAGAAGGGGCCATGGAGACAGGCTGGATTGACGACAATATGTACTATGGGGGCAGCGACGGAGCCGCGCTCATAGGCTGGCACAAGCTGTACCCGCCGGAGGGGGAAGAGGAGGACAGCGATCCCTTTGAGGACGATAAAAGATGGTACTACTTTAACAGCAGCGGCAAAAAGTTCGTGCCGGAGCTTTCCGGGGGCACGGAATATGGAGAGAAGAGGATCGACGGCAACTACTACTGTTTCAACAGCAACGGAGCCATGCAGACCGGCTGGGTCTACATGGGAGACAGTGTGGAGGAGGCGTCTACTATTGAGGATTACCGCTTTTACAACAGCAGCGGCAAGGCGGTGACCGGCTGGTATTCCGCGGAGCCCCCCAGGTCCATCAAAGGCTATGACAATGATGTGGAGTGGTTTTATTTCTCCAAGAGCGGGGTTCCCAAGTTCGGACCAGCCCAAGGCTCGGCCACCACAAAGGATTTTCTCAGGATCAACAACAAGACCTACCTGTTCAACGAGAAGGGCACGCCGGTTTCCGGTCTCCAGAAGGTGTATGTCAACGAGGCGGAAGGGGAGTACACGGCTTACTATTTTAATGAAGAAGACTGCGCCGTGGAGAGCGGCAAGATGACCATAGAGGAAGGGGATGGAACCAGGACCCAGTTCTATTTCGCTTCTACAGGCAAGGGCTACACGGGGGTACAGAACGGGTATCTCTACTACATGGGCAAGCTTCAGGTGGCGGAGAGCGGATCAAAGTATGAAGTGATCTCTATCCCGGGCGGCAGCGGCCACACAAACTATGTGGTGAACACCTCCGGCAAGATCGTAAAGAGTACATCAGGAGTCAAGGACAGCGACGGGGTTCGGTATACAACCACCAGCACCGGAGTTCTGTCTAAGATCGACAACGAAGCGGTAGATTCATCCGCCACATTCCGGGAGCCTCAGGAACCGGTGTGGGATTGATCATGGTTTATTTGGATTTCAGAGGGCTGGCGGAAGACCAGCCCTTTTGGCCGCCGCTGGAGGGCCGGCCAAATTTTTTGAAAAAACCTCTTGCAATTATTGGGAAAGTATGATAGACTGACAACGCTGTGGCATGATAGCGATGAAGCGAGAGGTTGCTGTTCTCCGCAAGAACAGGTTTTCCGTGGAGCGAATGTCAAGTTAGGAAACTGGCGACAAGTCACTGTACAAACAGATATTCTGCAAGACAAGATGTAGAAATTGGTGTGCCGGAAGGTTATGACACACCCGGAAACGTGTACAGTCACCGCTTGTCGTACTTCATGAAAAGTGCGAAAAGGAGGCGACTTTTTTTATGGCAAGTCAGGTAATGAGAATCACATTGAAAGCTTACGATCACCAGTTAGTGGATCAGTCAGCCGGGAAGATCGTTGAGACCGCGAAGAAAGCAGGATCACAGGTGAGCGGTCCGGTGCCGCTGCCCACAAAGAAAGAGGTAGTGACCATCTTGAGAGCTGTTCACAAGTACAAAGATTCCAGAGAGCAGTTTGAGCAGAGAACCCACAAGAGGCTGATCGACATCGCTTCTCCAAACCAGAAGCTGGTGGAGACCCTTTCCAGACTGGAGATGCCGGCTGGTGTATACATTGACATCAAGATGAAAGCCAAGAAGTGATCAGAGCTTGACAGGGCCGCGAAAGGGCGGCAGACAAAGTAAATCCAGAAGGGTTGATATAGAAGCGACACTTTTTTCCTTAACCCCCGCGCGACGGCACATAAGGGCCTGACAGGCGCGGCGAGTATACCTGAATCCGAATCCCCCAAGGCGGCGGATTCTCAAAGTAAAGAGGAATCAACATCTCCGGCGCGCCGGAGTCATAGTGTTCCACGTATATGACCTGTTTCTAGGATGAACGCGGAAGCGTTCCGCTGTAGATGATGAACAGGAGGTAAAAGTAATGAAGAAAGGCATTTTAGCAATCAAAGTCGGAATGACTCAGATCTTCAATGACGAGGGAGTTTTGGTTCCCGTAACCGTTCTTCAGGCAGGACCATGTGTGGTCACACAGGTTAAGACTGTGGAGAACGACGGATACAAGGCAGTGCAGGTAGGCTTTGTTGACAAGAGAGAGAAGCTGGTGGGCAAGCCTCTGAGAGGGCATTTTGACAAGGCCGGCGTATCCTACAAGAGATATGTGAGAGAGTTCAAGTTCGACAACGCGGAAGAGTATTCTGTGAAAGACGAGATTAAGGCGGATGTCTTTGCCGCTGGCGACAAGATTGACGCTATGGCGATTTCCAAAGGTAAAGGTTTCCAGGGCGCTATTAAGAGACACGGACAGTCCAGAGGACCTATGACTCACGGTTCCAAGTTCCATCGCCACGCTGGTTCCAACGGCGCTTGTTCTGACCCCAGCAAGGTGTTCAAGGGCAAGAAGATGCCTGGCCAGATGGGTAACAAGAGAGTGACCATCCAGAACCTTGAGATCGTTCAGGTGGACGCTGAGAAGAACCTGATCCTGGTCAAGGGCGCGGTTCCGGGACCAAGGAAGTCCTTAGTAACGCTGAAAGAAACAGTAAAAGCGGCTGTTTAATTGCTTTTATAAGGAAAGGAGGAATACACAGATGGCACAGGTAACTGTTTACAATAAAGAAGGTAAAGAAGTTGACAAGTTAGAGCTGAACGATGCCGTGTTTGGTGTGGAAGTAAATGAGCATCTGGTTCACATGGCAGTAGTGGCTCAGCTGGCTAACAAGCGCCAGGGCACACAGAAAGCAAAGACCCGTTCTGAAGTATCCGGCGGCGGCAGAAAGCCATGGAGGCAGAAAGGAACCGGTCACGCGAGACAGGGTTCAACAAGAGCGCCTCAGTGGAAAGGCGGCGGCGTGGTATTCGCCCCAACACCAAGAGACTACACCATCAAGCTGAACAAGAAGGAGAAGAGGGCTGCCCTCAAGTCCGCCCTGACCAGCAGAGTCAATGACAACAAGTTCATCGTTGTTGACGACCTGAACTTTGACGCGATCAAGACCAAGAACTTTAAGGCTGTTATGGACAACTTAAAGGTTTCCAAGGCCCTGGTGGTTTTAGATGATGGGAACAACAACGCGGTATTGTCCGCGAGAAACCTTCCCACTGTAAAGACCGCGTGGGTTAACACGATCAATGTATACGATATCTTAAAATACAACACCGTTGTCGCCACCAAGGCAGCTGTGGCAAATATCGAGGAGGTGTACGCGTAATGGCTAACATTCAGTACTACGACGTCATTCTGAAACCAGTGATCACCGAGAAGAGCATGAACGCGATGGCTGAGAAGAAATACACATTTCTGGTACACCCGGAAGCCAACAAGTGCCAGGTGAGAGAAGCTGTTGAGAAGATGTTCCCGGGAACAAAGGTGGAGAAGGTCAACACCATGAACATTGGCGGCAAGACCAAGAGAAGGGGCATGACCTTCGGCAAGACAGCCAAGACCAAGAAGGCTATTGTCAAACTGACAGAGGACAGCAAGGACATTGAGGTATTCTCCGGACTGTAAGCCGGGGTGACCATATCCCCCGGCAGCGGGGGCATTCCGAGCACATGCCCTTTTGAGGGCCAGAGACTATACGGGACACCTTAGCCCGTGATAAACGAAACACGCGGAAGCGTTGAAATGACAGGAATGAAAGGAGTTCACGACATGGGAATCAAAACATATAACCCATATACACCTTCCAGAAGAAACATGACTGGTTCTGATTTCAGTGATATCACGAAATCCGCTCCGGAGAAATCTCTGGTAGTGTCTTTGAAGAAGAACGCCGGACGCAACAATCAGGGTAAAATCACTGTGAGACACCGGGGCGGCGGCAACAGAAGAAAATACAGGATCATTGATTTTAAAAGAAATAAAAAAGACGGAATCCCGGCAAAGGTCATCGGCATTGAGTATGATCCCAACAGAAGCGCCAACATCGCTCTGATCTGCTACGAGGACGGCGAGAAGGCTTATATCCTGGCTCCCGCGGGCCTTGCTGACGGCATGAAAGTTATGAGCGGTCCCCACGCGGAGGCCAAGTTAGGAAACTGCCTTCCCTTAAGCGAGATCCCTGTGGGCGCTCAGATCCACAACATTGAGCTGCATCCGGGCAAGGGCGGCCAGCTGGCTCGTTCCGCGGGCAATTCCGCGCAGTTAATGGCAAAAGAAGGCAAATACGCCACTTTGAGACTTCCTTCAGGCGAGATGAGAATGGTTCCCGTCGTGTGCCGCGCCACCATCGGTGTAGTGGGCAACGGAGACCACAACCTGATCAACATCGGCAAGGCCGGAAGAAAACGTCACATGGGCATCAGACCGACTGTCCGCGGTTCTGTTATGAACCCCAATGATCATCCCCACGGCGGCGGCGAGGGCAAGACTGGTATCGGCCGTCCGGGTCCGAGTACTCCATGGGGCAAGCCTGCTTTGGGTCTTAAGACCAGAAAGAGGAAAAAGCAGTCCAACAAGTTGATCATAAGAAGACGTGATGGTAAGACCATTAAATAGTTGAAGGAGGAAGAAACCATATGGCACGTTCACTTAAAAAAGGACCATTCGCAGACGCTCATCTCCTGAAGAAGGTAGACGCGATGAACGCGGCAGGACAGCATCAGGTGATCAAGACCTGGTCCCGCCGTTCCACAATCTTCCCGCAGATGGTTGGACATACAATCGCGGTTCATGACGGAAGAAAGCATGTCCCGGTATACATTACCGAGGATATGGTCGGACACAAGCTGGGTGAATTCGTTGCTACCAGAACCTACAGAGGCCATGGAAAAGACGAAAAGAAATCCAAACGTTAATCGTCAGAATTTGAAAGGAGGTTATAGCAATGGCTAAAGGACATAGAAGTCAGATAAAGAGAGAGAGAAATGCTCAGAAAGATACCAGGCCCTCAGCAAAGTTATCCTACGCCAGAGTGTCTGTTCAGAAAGCATGCTTTGTTTTAGACGCCATCAGGGGCAAAGATGTGCAGACCGCGCTTGGCATTGTAACCTACAGTCCCAGATATGCTTCTTCACTGATCAAGAAATTACTGGAGTCCGCGATCGCGAACGCTGAGAACAATAACAATATGGACAGAGACAATCTGTACATTGAGGAGTGTTACGCGAACAAAGGACCCACAATGAAGAGAGTAAAACCGAGAGCGCAGGGCCGGGCCTACAGAATCGAGAAGAGAACCAGCCACATTACAATTGTGCTCAATGAGAGATAGGAGGCAAGTATGGGACAGAAAGTTAATCCACACGGCTTAAGAGTCGGTGTTATTAAAGACTGGGATTCCAGATGGTATGCTGAGGCGGATTTTGCCGATAATCTGGTAGAAGATTACCAGATCAGAAAGTTCTTAAAGAAGAGACTGTTCAGCGCGGGTATCTCCAAGATTGAGGTGGAGAGAGCCGCTGACAGGGTCAAGCTGGTTATCTACACCGCGAAGCCGGGTGTTGTTATCGGCAAAGGGGGCGCTGAGATCGAGAAACTGAAAAAAGAAGTTCAGAAGCTCCTCGGCAAGGACAACAAGGGCAGAGAGAAAAAGCTTTTTATCGATATCAAAGAGATCAAGAGACCAGACCGGGATGCTCAGCTTGTGGCAGAGAGCATTGCCCAGCAGCTTGAGAATCGTGTATCCTTCAGACGGGCTATGAAGTCCACCATGGGACGTTCCATGAAGGCGGGAGTCAAGGGCATCAAGACCGCGGTGGCGGGACGTCTCGGCGGCGCGGATATGGCCCGTACCGAGTTCTACAGCGAGGGAACCATCCCGTTACAGACATTAAGAGCAGATATTGATTATGGATTCGCTGAGGCAGATACCACCTACGGCAAATTAGGCGTTAAGGTGTGGATCTACAAGGGCGAAGTACTTCCAGCGAAAGGAAACAAGGAAGGGAGCGATAAATAATGTTAATGCCTAAGAGAGTAAAACGTCGTAAACAGTTCCGCGGAAGCATGGCAGGAAAGGCTTTAAGAGGCAACAAGATTTCCAACGGCGAGTACGGCTTAGTAGCTACAGAGCCCTGCTGGATCAAGTCCAACCAGATTGAGGCAGCCCGTGTGGCCATGACCCGTTATATCAAGCGCGGCGGAAAAGTCTGGATCAAGATCTTCCCTGATAAGCCGGTTACAGCGAAACCTGCCGAGACTCGTATGGGTTCTGGTAAAGGCGCTCTGGAGTACTGGGTAGCGGTGGTAAAGCCAGGCCGGGTTATGTTTGAGATCGCTGGCGTACCTGAGGAGACAGCTCGGGAAGCGCTTCGTCTTGCTATGCATAAGTTACCTTGTAAATGTAAGATTGCTGCTAAGGCAGATTTAGAAGGCGGTGAATAACAGTGAAAACGAATAAGTATGTAGAAGAGTTGAGGGCTAAGACCGCGGCTGAACTGAATACTGAACTTGTAGCCGCAAAGAAAGAACTGTTCAACTTAAGATTCCAGAACGCGACAAACCAGTTGGACAACACCAGCAGAATCAAAGAAGTTCGTAAGAACATTGCCAGGATTCAGACTGTTATTACAGAGAAATCTAAATTGGCTTAGAATGAGAGGAGAATAAAGTCGTGGAAAGAAATTTGAGAAAGACACGTACCGGTAAAGTCGTAAGCGACAAGATGGATAAGACCATCGTAGTCGCGATCGAGAACCACGTAAAACATCCTTTATATGGCAAGATTGTAAAAAGAACTTACAAGCTGAAAGCCCATGATGAGAAGAACGAGTGCGGCATCGGCGATACCGTAAAAGTTATGGAGACAAGACCCTTATCCAAGGATAAGAGATGGAGACTTGTTGAGATCGTTGAGAAGGCAAAATAAAGAAAGGTTTCGCCGAGGTCGGAACGTTTCGCTGCCCAGACGAGGCGGAGCGGAGTTTGGGTTTCCCGTTTTTCAGTGAGGCGGGAGAGAATGTGACAAAACAGGAAGGAGTATCAGGCATGATTCAGCAGGAAACCAGACTGAGGGTTGCCGATAATACGGGAGCTAAGGAATTGCTGTGCATCCGCGTTATGGGCGGCTCTACCAGGAGATACGCGAATATAGGTGATGTTATTGTTGCCAGTGTTAAAGACGCGACACCAGGCGGTGTTGTTAAGAAGGGCGACGTTGTAAAAGCTGTTGTTGTGCGTACCGTAAAAGGCATGCGCCGGAAAGATGGCTCATATATCAGATTCGATGAGAACGCGGCGGTTATCATCAAGGACGACAAGACTCCAAGAGGAACTCGTATTTTTGGGCCGGTCGCGAGAGAGCTGAGAGAGAAGCAGTTTATGAAGATTGTTTCCCTGGCTCCCGAAGTACTGTAAGGAGGTGCGGGCTGTGCATAAAATTAAGAAAAATGACCTGGTAAAGGTTATTACAGGAAAAGATAAAGACAAGACCGGCAAAGTCCTTCGGGTGAAGGATGGCAAGGTGCTGGTTGAGGGATGCAACATGGTGACCAAGCATGCTAAGCCAAGCGCCGCCAACCCAAGCGGCGGAATTGTCAACCATGAGGCTCCTATGGATATCTCCAACGTTATGCTGGTAGTTGACGGCCAGGCCACCAGGGTCGGCTTTGAGGTGAGAGACGGAAAGAAAGTCCGCGTCGCCAAGAAGACCGGCAAGGTGATCGACTAATTCAGGAGAGGAGGAACGAAATCATGGCAAGATTAAGAGATATTTATAAGGACGAGATCGTCGGCGCGATGATCAAAAAGTTCGGATATAAAAACATTATGGAAGTGCCAAAGCTGGAAAAAGTCGTCATCAACATGAGAGTCGGTGAGGCTAAGGACAACGCGAAAGTTCTGGACTCTGCTGTAAGAGACTTAGAGATCATCAGCGGCCAGAAGGCAGTGACCACCAAGGCCAAGAAGTCTGTGGCAAACTTTAAGATCAGAGAAGGCATGGCCATCGGATGCAAGGTTACTCTCAGGGGCGATAAGATGTACGAGTTCGTTGACCGCCTGATCAATCTGGCGCTTCCCCGGGTGCGTGACTTCAGAGGCGTAAACGCCAACGCGTTTGACGGCAGAGGAAATTATACTCTGGGCATTAAGGAGCAGCTGATCTTCCCCGAGATCGAGTACGACAAGATCGACAAGGTGAGAGGCATGGACATCTGTTTCGTAACCACTGCCAGGACAGACGAGGAAGCCCGTGAACTGTTGAGATTATTTAATATGCCATTTCAGAGGTAATAATTAGGAGGAGAATTCCATGGCTAAAACTTCAATGAAGATTAAACAGCAGCGCCCGGCAAAGTTCTCTACCAGAGAGTATACCCGCTGCAGAATCTGCGGCCGTCCGCACGCGTATTTGAGAAAATACGGAATCTGCCGTATCTGTTTCCGCGAATTAGCATACAAGGGCCAGATCCCCGGCGTAAAGAAGGCCAGCTGGTGACATGCTTTACTTAGCGAATCCGGGCCGAAGGCGAAGGATGAGCTTAGAAAAGCAGTCGTTCTTCGACCAAAGGGCGAAGAACTTCCTTAAAACAAAATGCCGTGAGGGTGAGGCATCCCTTTGCGGGGGCGAAGAACTTCCTTGAAAAAATCGTGGGGAGCACATACCATCCCCCAAGAGAGGAAGATGAACTTCCACAGAAAATATAGGAGGAATATATATCATGACAATGAGCGATCCCATTGCAGATATGCTTACAAGAATCCGTAACGCAAACACTGCTAAACATGATACAGTAGACGTACCTTCATCTAAGATGAAATTGGCAATTGCTGATATCCTGGTTAAGGAAGGTTACATTAAAAAATATGATATGGTAGACGAGGGCTCCTTTAAGACCATCCGCATCACCTTAAAGTACAACGGGGACAAGAGCGAGCGCATCATCACCGGCCTTAAGAGAATCTCTAAACCGGGCCTGCGGGTGTACGCCAACAAGGAGGAGCTGCCTAAGGTTTTGGGCGGTCTGGGTACTGCTATTATTTCCACCAACCAGGGCGTCATTACTGACAAGGAAGCGCGCAACATGGGAGTAGGCGGCGAGGTATTAGCATTTATTTGGTAGGTTGGTAGGCATTGCAAATGTCTGAAAACAGAAGTGGCGCACAAGCCATTTCCGAAAATTTAAGGAGGAAAACGAGCATGTCACGTATAGGAAGAATGCCTATCGCGATTCCGGAAGGAGTAACCGTAACAATCGCAGAGAACAATAAAGTGACTGTAAAAGGTCCCAAGGGCACTCTGGAGAGAGAGCTGCCTGTGGAGATGGACATCAAGGAAGAGGATGGCCATATCATCGTAACCAGGCCCAATGATCTGAAGAAGATGAAGTCTTTGCACGGCCTTACCAGAACTCTGATCAACAACATGGTTGTTGGCGTTACCAAAGGGTATGAGAAGGTTCTGGAAGTGAATGGCGTTGGTTACAGAGCCCAGAAGCAGGGCAACAAACTGATTTTAAGCCTGGGGTATTCCCACCCGGTTGAGATGACTGACCCAGAGGGCCTTGAGTCTGTTCTGGAAGGTCAGAATAAGATCACTGTAAAAGGTATTGATAAAGAAAAAGTTGGCCAATATGCTGCTGAGATCAGAGACAAGAGAAGACCTGAGCCATACAAGGGTAAGGGTATTAAGTATGCTGACGAAGTAATCAGACGTAAAGTTGGTAAGACTGGTAAGAAATAATTAAGGAGAGTGTAAAAATGGTTAGCAAGAAAACAAGAAGCGAAGTTCGCGCAAAGAAGCACGCCAGAATCCGCAATCATTTTTCCGGAACTGCGGAAAGACCGCGTCTGGCTGTGTTCAGAAGCAATAATCATATGTATGCTCAAATTATTGACGATACAGTTGGCAATACTTTAGTCGCGGCATCTACTGTGGAGAAAACCGCGAGAGAAGAGCTGGAACATACCAACAACGTTGATGCTGCCGCATATGTTGGTACACTGATCGCCAAGAGAGCCTTGGAAAAAGGTATTGACACGGTTGTCTTTGATAGAGGCGGATTTATATATCATGGTAAGATTCAGGCACTGGCTGACGCCGCGCGCGAAGCCGGTCTGAAATTCTAGTAGGGAGGAGAGCAGCATGAAGCGTACAATCATTGATCCAAGTCAGTTGGAGTTAAATGACAAGGTAGTGGCCATCAAACGTGTGTCTAAGACTGTAAAAGGCGGACGTACCATGAGATTCTCTGCCTTAGTAGTAGTTGGCGACGGCAACGGACACGTTGGAGCCGGCCTTGGAAAAGCAGGGGAGGTTCCGGAGGCGATCCGCAAGGGAAAAGAAGCTGCCATGAAGCACCTGGTGGAGATCCCGGTTGACGAGAACAGAAGCATCCCCCATGATTTTCTGGGCGAGTTCGGAAGCTCGACTGTACTTTTAAAGAGAGCTCCGGAAGGTACCGGCGTTATCGCGGGCGGTCCTGCCCGTTCTGTATTGGAATTAGCCGGAATCAAGAATATCCGTACAAAGTCCCTGGGCTCCAACAACAAGACCAATGTTGTTCTGGCTACCTTAAACGGCTTGTGCGCACTGAAAACTCCGGAGCAGGTCGCAAAGCTTCGCGGCAAATCTGTAGAAGAGATTTTAGGCTAAGGAGGACGGAAAAATGGCTGAGAAATTAAAAATCACACTGGTGAAATCCCCCATCGGGGCTATTCCCAAGCAGAGGGCCACAGTGGAAGCTTTGGGTCTTAGAAAGCTTAACAAGACTGTTGAGATGCCGGACAATAATGCCGTCAGAGGCATGATCTGGCATGTGAGACATTTGGTAAAAGTAGAGGAAATCTAATAGACATAAAGGAGGTGCGAAGATGGAATTATCAAATTTAAGGCCTGCGGAAGGGTCCAAGCACAGCAATAATTTCAGAAGAGGCCGCGGACATGGTTCAGGCAACGGCAAGACCGCCGGTAAGGGCCATAAAGGTCAGAAGGCACGTTCCGGAGCCACAAGGCCGGGATTTGAAGGCGGCCAGATGCCATTGTACAGACGCCTTCCGAAGCGGGGCTTCACAAACAGAAATACAAAAGAAATCGTAAGCATCAATGTAAGCGCACTGGAGAGATTCGATAATGAGGCAGAAGTTACCGTTCAGTCTCTGATGGACATCGGCATTGTCAGAAATCCAAAAGACGGTGTTAAGATCCTTGGAGACGGAGAATTAACCAAAAAGCTTACAGTTAAAGTAAACGCTTTCAGCGAAGGCGCGAAAGCTAAGATTGAAGCCGCTGGTGGAACCTGCGAGGTGGTCTAATTATGTTTAAAACACTCCAAGATGCATTTCGTATAAAGGACATAAGAAAGAAATTACTGTACACATTTTTAATGTTGATAGTAATCCGCTTTGGGTCCGAATTGCCGATTCCAGGAGTTAATACAAGCTATTTTGCGGATTTTTTCGCTAGACAGAGCGGAGACGCGTTCAATTTCTTTGACGCCATGACTGGTGGGTCCTTCACCAGCATGTCCGTCTTTGCCCTGAGTATTACACCGTATATCACATCTTCCATCATCATGCAGCTGATGACCATCGCGATCCCTAAGCTGGAAGAGATGCAGAGGGATGGCGAGGATGGCAGAAAAAAGATTGCCGAGTACACACGTTACGTGACAGTGGGTCTCGCGCTGATTGAGTCTACCGCCATGGCGGTGGGATTTGGCGGCCAGGGACTGCTCCTTGACTACAACGTGGGAAGCGTGATCGTGGCAGTGGCTACCATGACAGCGGGAAGCGCCCTGCTGATGTGGATCGGCGAGAGGATCACGGAGAACGGAGTGGGGAACGGTATTTCCGTTGTCCTTCTGTTCAACATTGTATCCAGTCTGCCAGATGATGTGAACACCCTTTACACCAGGTTCATGTCAGGGAGGAACATTCCAGTGGCGGTGGTTTCGGCCATCATCATCCTTGCGATCATTGTGGCCATGGTAGTGTTTGTCATTATCCTCCAGGATGGAGAGAGAAGGATTCCGGTTCAGTATTCCCAGAAGATGCAGGGCAGAAGGATGGTAGGCGGACAGTCTTCCAGCATACCGCTGAAGATCAACACCGCTGGTGTGATCCCTGTGATCTTTGCCTCCTCCATTATGTCCTTCCCGGTAGTGATCTCACAATTTTTCCATGTGAACTATGCCAGCGTAGGCGGATGGATTCTGACAATGCTCAGCTCCAACTCCTGGTTTCGGCCAGAGCAGCCGGCGTATTCCATAGGTCTTGTGATCTATCTGGTGCTGATTGTGGTGTTTGCTTACTTCTACACATCCATCACCTTCAACCCACTGGAGGTTGCCAATAATATTAAGAAGCAGGGCGGCTTTATCCCGGGTATTCGTCCTGGCAAGCCAACTTCAGATTATCTGAACGACATCTTAAACTATATTGTATTTATCGGTGCATGCGGACTGATCGTGGTCAGCCTTGTTCCGATCATTGTATCCGGACTGTTTACCATAAGCCATCTGTCCTTCGCGGGAACTTCACTGATCATTATTGTAGGCGTGATTCTGGAGACGATCAAGGCAATTGAATCACAGATGCTTGTGCGTAATTACAAAGGATTCTTAAACGATTAATGCACTTGAGAGAAGAAAGGGCATTTTCGCCCTTTCTTTTCTTTTTAATCCGTATAAAACACTTGAAACTATAAAATTGGGAGGGAACATCATATGAAGATCATTATGTTAGGCGCGCCGGGAGCGGGCAAGGGAACTCAGGCAAAGAAGATTGCCGCCAAATACCAGATTCCCCACATTTCCACCGGGGATATTTTCCGCGCCAATATCAAGGGCGGCACCGAGCTTGGCATGAAGGCGAAGACCTTTATGGACCAGGGGATGCTGGTGCCGGATGAGATTACTATCGGCATGCTCATGGACAGAATCCATGAAGCTGACTGCGCAAACGGATATGTGCTGGATGGATTTCCAAGGACGATCCCCCAGGCGGAAAGTCTCACCAAGGCTCTCAAAGATATGGGGGAGGCGATCGACTACGCGGTGAACGTGGATGTGCCGGATGAGAATATTGTCAGCCGTATGGGCGGACGCCGGGCATGCGTATCCTGCGGGGCGACCTACCATGTGGAGTTCAATGCCCCGAAGAAAGAAGGAATCTGCGATACCTGCGGTGAGAAGCTGGTACTCAGGGATGACGACAAGCCGGAGACCGTGCAGAAGCGACTCAATGTATACCATGACCAGACTCAGCCTCTGATCGACTACTATGCCAAGGCGGGAGTACTCAGAGAGGTTGACGGGACAAAAAACATGGAAGAAGTATTTAACGATATTACAGCTATTCTGGGAGTTTAAGCATCATGTCGGTCAGCATAAAATCAGAGCGGGAGCTCGGGCTCATGAGGGAGGCGGGAAGGATCCTTGCCATCACTCATGATGAAATGGAAAAGGCACTGAAGCCAGGAGTCTCCACATGGGAGATCGACCGGCTGGGTGAAGAGATCATCCGCGGTTACGGATGCATACCCTCCTTTAAAAATTACAGAGGATATCCCGCTTCTATCTGTATATCCGTCAACAACGAAGTGGTTCACGGAATTCCAAGCAAAAAGAGGATCCTAAAAGAGGGAGATATCGTCAGCCTGGATGCCGGAGTGATCTACAAGGGTTATCATTCCGACGCCGCCAGGACCCATGGGGTGGGCAGGATCAGCTCAGAGGCCAGTCAGCTGATCCAGGTGACAAAAGAATGCTTTTTTGAAGGAATAAAGTACGCGAAAACCGGCAATCATCTCAATGACATTTCCTCCGCCATCCAGGCATACGCGGAAAGCTTCGGATACGGGGTGGTCAGAGACCTGGTGGGACACGGCATCGGCTCCCATCTCCACGAGGACCCGGAGGTGCCGAATTTCGCGACAAAAAGAAAAGGCATAAAGCTGCGGCCGGGCATGACCCTGGCGGTGGAGCCCATGATCAACGCGGGCCAATACAGTGTTAAGTGGCTTGACGACGACTGGACCGTTATCACAGAGGATGGCTCCCTGTCCGCGCACTATGAGAACACCATCCTTATTACAGAGGAAGGTCCCGAAATTTTGTCAAAGGTTTAAGCCGGGAAAAAAGGATATCAGTCATATCCGGGGAAACAGCGGAATATGCTTCAATATGGAATGGAGAATTTCGCCTTAGGACTCCTCGGGATGACCTGTGGTTACAAGAGAAGAGGTAAGTTTACAGGAGGTAGACCGTATGTCAAAAGCGGATGTGATCGAAATTGAAGGCATTGTTGTTGAAAAGCTCCCTAACGCCATGTTCCAGGTAGAGCTGGAGAACGGACACCAGGTTCTGGCTCATATCAGCGGAAAGCTGCGTATGAACTATATTAAGATCCTGCCAGGGGATAAGGTTACCATTGAGCTGTCCCCTTATGACCTGACCAAAGGAAGGATCATCTGGAGAGATAAATAAAGAATAGTTGAACGCTTCCAGCGCGAAACTATTTGCTACCCGAACGGAGCAAAGCGGAGTTTGGGTTTCCCGTTCTGAGCGCTCCCCGCGCGAAACGAAAAAAGGCTTGCATTCGGGGAAGAAAAGTGCTATAATGCTTGAGCGGCTTTGTTGAAGTACTGGGTGAACTTTGCCCAAAAGTAATCCCGGTTGACCTATATATCTAAAGACAACTTAGGTATATACCCCGGATACACCCGGGCGGGTGTTCCTGAATGTCCGTACCAGGACGTGCAAGAGAAAGGAGAATTGCTGTGAAGGTTAGATCATCAGTAAAACCGATTTGCGAAAAATGCAAAATCATTAAGCGCAAGGGCAGTATCAGAGTAATCTGTGAAAATCCCAAGCACAAACAGAGACAAGGTTAAGAATTAAATTTACAGGAGGTGTACTACACACATGGCTCGTATTTCAGGTGTTGATTTACCAAGAGAAAAACGTGTTGAGATTGGCTTGACTTATATCTACGGCATTGGCCGCGCAAGTTCAAACCGTATTCTTGCGGACGCCGGCGTGAATCCGGACACACGGGTGAAGGATTTGACGGACGACGAGGTGAAGAAGATCGCCGCGGTGGTTGCTGACACTCAGATGGTGGAAGGTGATTTAAGAAGAGAGGTCGCCATGAACATCAAGAGGCTTCAGGAGATTGGCTGCTATCGGGGAATCCGCCACAGAAAAGGACTTCCGGTCCGCGGTCAGAAGACCAAGACCAACGCGAGAACCCGCAAAGGCCCCCGCAAGACGGTTGCCAACAAGAAGAAATAAGGTTTAAGCGAGGCTCATTGACACGAGAACAGACGGAATCAAGTTGTATGTTTTAAAAACAGGAGACAAAGATTCTAGCATTTAGGAAGAAAGTAGGTTAGTTTAAAATGGCTAAAAATAAGTCCACTGCAAAAAAAGTGACGAAAAAGCGCGTAAAGAAAAACGTTGAACGCGGACAGGCACATATCCAGTCCTCCTTTAACAACACCATCGTGACGTTGACGGATGCACAGGGTAACGCTTTATCATGGGCAAGTGCTGGTGGTCTGGGATTTAGAGGTTCAAGGAAATCTACTCCCTATGCAGCGCAGATGGCTGCGGAGACTGCTGCTAAAGCAGCGATCGTACATGGGTTAAAATCTGTAGACGTTATGGTAAAGGGACCTGGTTCAGGACGTGAGGCAGCAATCCGCGCTCTTTCCGCATGCGGTATTGAAGTAACTAGTATTAAGGATGTGACACCAGTTCCACACAACGGATGTCGTCCGCCAAAACGTAGAAGAGTTTAATTAGGAGGTACGAAAAGTGGCAGTTGATAGAGTTCCTGTTCTTAAAAGATGCAGATCACTTGGTCTGGACCCGATCTGCTTAGGGATTGACAAAAAGTCCAACAGAGAGTTAAAGAGAGCAAACAGAAAATTAAGTGAGTACGGCCTTCAGCTGAGAGAAAAGCAGAAAGCCAAGTTCATCTACGGCGTTCTGGAGAAACCCTTCAGAAACTACTACGCGAAGGCTTCCAAGATGGAAGGAATGGTAGGCTCCAACCTGATGATCCTTCTGGAGAGAAGACTGGATAATGTTGTGTTCCGCATGGGATTCGGACGTACCAGGAGAGAGACCAGACAGATCGTGGATCACAAGCATATCCTGGTAAACGGCAGGTGCGTAAACATCCCGTCTTACCTGGTAAAGGCCGGAGACGTGATCGAAGTCAAGGAGAAATGCAAATCTTCTCAGAGATACAAAGATGTATTGGAAGTGACCGCGGGAAGAATGGTGCCGGCATGGCTGGATGTTGACCAGGAGAATTTGCGGGGTACCGTGAAGGAGCTGCCCACCAGAGATGAGATTGATGTTCCAGTAAACGAAATGCTTATCGTCGAGTTGTACTCCAAATAATCTTTCAATGGTTTAGCCATGCGGGTGTCGTAGGATGCCTGCATGGCCAGGTCATTATATTATGATGAGTAGAAAGGCCTCGACATGTAGACTAAAAAGGAGGGGCTATAGTGTTCGATTTCGAAAAACCAAACATTGAAATTGCAGAAATCTCCGAAGATAAAAAATACGGAAAGTTTGTAGTAGAACCACTTGAGAGAGGCTACGGCACGACTTTGGGTAATTCTTTGAGAAGGATCATGCTTTCTTCTCTCCCGGGAGCTGCAGTCAGCCAGGTGAAAATCGACGGCGTTTTGCATGAGTTCAGTTCCATCCCCGGCGTCAAGGAGGACGTGACTGAGATCATTATGAACATCAAGAGTTTAGCAATAAAGAACAACAGCGACAGCAATGAGGTGAAGACAGCCTACATCAAGTTTTCCGGTGAAGGGGTTATCACTGCTGCCGATATTCAGGTAGACCCGGATGTTGAGATCCTCAACCCGGAGCAGGTGATCGCGACCTTAAGCGGTGGTCCGGACAGCAAGTTCTACATGGAGCTGACCATCACCAAGGGACGTGGTTACGTCAGTGCTGATAAGAACAAGAAAGATGAACTGCCCATCAGTGTCATTGCCGTGGATTCCATCTACACTCCTGTTGAGAGAGTGAACATGTCGGTGGAGAATACCCGCGTGGGACAGGTTACGGACTTTGATAAGCTGACCCTGGATGTGTACACCAACGGGACACTGGCTCCCGACGAGGCGGTCAGCCTCGCGGCAAAGGTGCTCAGTGAGCATTTAAATCTTTTCATTGACCTGTCCGAGAACGCCAGGACCGCCGAGATCATGGTGGAGAAGGAAGACAATGAGAAGGAGAAGGTTCTTGAGATGAACATTGATGAGCTGGAGCTGTCTGTCCGCTCTTACAATTGTCTCAAGAGGGCAGGAATCAACACCGTGGAGGAGCTGTGCAACAGGACCTCCGAGGATATGATGAAGGTTCGTAACCTTGGCCGGAAATCGTTAGAAGAGGTTTTGGCCAAGTTGAAGGAGCTGGGACTTCAGCTGAACCCCAGCGACGAATAGATAGTTTTACACATTAAGTGACAGTGCTTTGTCCTGTAAGTCCACAGGCAGGGGCGAGGTATGAAAAAAACGGATGCGGTTTCCGTAAGTCCGACGAAGCAGGAAAGCGTCTCCACATATTTTATGGAGGAAAGAACGATGGCAGGATATAGAAAACTTGGAAAGACTTCCAGTCAGAGAAAGGCATTGCTGAGAAATCAGGTTACTGCCCTTTTGCATAATGGAAAGATCGTCACCACAGAGGCGAGAGCAAAAGAGGTCCGCAAGATCGCTGAGGGCCTGATCGCCATGGCAGTGAGAGAGAAAGACAACTTTGAGACCGTGAAGGTTACAGCCAAAGTCGCCCGCAAGGACAAGGACGGCAAGAGGGTAAAAGAAGTGGTGGACGGCAAGAGGGTAACGGTTTACGATGAAGTCGAGAAAGAGATCAAGAAGGATCTTCCATCCAGACTTCATGCCAGACGTCAGATGCTGAAGGTTCTCTACCCGGTTACAGAGGTTCCCGCCGCTGGCCCGGGCCGTAAGAGAAACACGAAGAAGGTTGATCTGCCGGCTAAGCTGTTTGACGAGATCGCTCCCAAGTACACAAACCGCAACGGCGGTTATACCAGAATCGTCAAGATCGGTTTGCGCAAGGGCGACGGTGCTATGGAAGTTTTGCTGGAGCTGGTATAATTCAGAGCTTGGTGTGATAAAGATAAAAGATCCGGAGGAATCCTATCCTTCGGATCTTTTTTTTATGTACACGGGGCGGAGAGGAATGGCCGCTAAAGCGGCCCCGCCCCGGTACGGCGAGTAGGGGGAAAGACCTCCCCTACTCGATTATGCGGAGCAAAAAGGGGTATGCCGCTAAAGCGAACCGCTCCGGCACAGCCAGCAGGGAGAAAATTTTCCCTGCTTGATTGTCGTAAAAAGAAAGAAAGAATATTGTAAGTTGACGGCCGCAGGGTCAGTGTTTATAATAAAATCAGACAGAATGAACAATTTTGACGCACAGATTGGAGGAGAAGATGAAAATTTGGAGAAAGGGAACACTGGCGTTGCTGCTGATCATATGCCTGACATCCGCGGCGACTCCTTTAGTGACATTAGGTGCCACAAAACCGATCACTTCCATATCTGTCCGGGTGGGGACGGACTCGGAGGCAGGTGATTTTCTCAATGAGAATATCACATTGTTCACAGACACTACAGAAACTCAGTCAGGTACCTATGTAGCGACTAATTCCGCCAGGTATTATGTGAGGGACGCGGAATGGATGACCTCCACTCGGAGTGAATTGGCTGTAGGCGATGAGCCGAAGATGAAGATCTACCTGGAGATAGAGGACAGCGATTATTCCTTTAAGGGCAATTATTCCACCAGCAATGTGACAGTCAAAGGGGGAACCTTTGTATCTGCCCGAAAGTCTTCAGCAGGAGATCTGGAGCTTACGGTCAAGCTGAGCGGGATCAAGGGTACCTACCGGGCTCCGGAGGATGCTGTGTGGCGGGACTATGGATACGGCAAGGCCATGTGGACCATGGGGGAAGATGACAGGGAAGAGGAGAAGAAAGTCAGTTCAGGCTATTATGATGTGTATCTGTACCGGGGCAACAGTGTTGTGAAAAAGTTGGAAGATTACAAAGGAACAACCTATGATTTTTACCCTTATATGACAAAAAAAGGGACCTACAAGTTTAAAGTACGAACCGTTCCTCACACAGAGGCGGAGAAGAAATATGGTACGAGAAGCGATTGGACAGAGTCGGATGAGGTTTATCTTGAGGAGGATGAGGTTTCTGACGGAACAGGCCAGACCGACGGCAACGGACAGCCGGTGGGAAGCGGGGCCCAGGTAGGCTGGATTCAGTCCGAGGGCACCTGGTATTACAGGTATCCGGATGGTTCTTATGAGAAAGACGGATGGCTGAAGGTTAATAACAAGTGGTATCTGTTTGACAGAGACGGGAAGATGCTCACAGGCTGGCAGAAAAAAGACGGACTCTCTTATTTTCTTAACAGCAGTGGCGAGATGTATATAGGATGGCTTAAGTCCGGGAATTATTGGTATTATTTAAACAGGGATACTGACGGCGTGGAGGGCGCCGCGCACACAGGTTGGCTCCGCAGTGACGGTAAAATCTATTATCTCAACAGCAGTGGGGTCATGCTGGAAGGTTGGAACGAGGTGGAAGGCGGTTGGCGCTATTTCTATCCAGGTTCAGGCCACATGGCGGTGAACACCACGGTTGACACATTCTATGTGGATAATGACGGAATATGGAAGAAATAAGAAGCCCCGAGACTTGTGAAACAGCCGGGAAAACAATGAGCCGCTGCCAAGAACAGGCGCGGCGGGAAAGGAGTCAGTGATGAGACAGAGAACAGGAAAGAGATGGGGACTGGGAATCCTGGCAGCTATTTTGATGGCCGCGACCGTGTGTGTTCCTGTTCTGGCAGCTACCAAGACACAGCTTGGAGAGCCAGAGGAGGTTTACTGGGATGGGAATCATCCAGGGGTTGCCCGCTGGAAGAAGGTGGATAAGGCCAAGGAGTATGAGGTGCGGCTTTATGAGGGCGACGACGAGCGGGTGGCCCGGGTCACGGTCAGCGCCACCAAGGCTGATTTCTCCAGCTACATGACAGACGGCAGATGGTATCATTTCTCCGTGAGGGCGGTGCCCAAGTCAAACCAGAAGAATCTTTCCGCCGGAGAATGGGTGGATTCTGAGATGATGGAGGCCACAGGCTTTGGGGATAACTCGGGAAAATGGAGGACTTACAGCGAAGGGAAGAAGTATCAGAAGAAGGATGAGTCCTATGCCACAGGGTGGTATAAGATCCAGGGCAAATGGTACCTGTTTGACAAGGATGGCTTTATGCTCACCGGATGGCAGCAGGTCGATAACGTGTGGTATTATCTGGATGCGGAAGGAGTTATGCAGACCGGATGGCTGGATCTGGATGGAAGCCGGTATTATCTGACGGCTGGAAACGGCTCCATGGCTGTGGGCTGGATCGAGGATAAGCCGGGAGAGTGGTATTACATGGGAGCGGACGGACGGATGCTTACAGATACTGTGGTGGAAGGCTATCAGCTGGACAGCACAGGAAAGAGGGTTTCATAACAGAGAATGGAGAGGGGCGCACGGGAAGCGCTCCTCTTTTTTTCATGTACATAGGACGGAGAGGAGTATGGCCCTAGGCCCCGCCCCGGCGAGCGGGGGAAAGGAACTCGCCTACTGGATCATGGGACGGAATCGCCCTTTGTTCCATAGTTTATCTTGACTATTGATGGAAATTCTACTAAAATTGATAAGCAATACCAGAAATGTGGAAAAGGTTATAAGAAACAGTGAGAAAGGTCGAATATGGGAATCATAAAGGCGAGCAGACTGATATTTGATTATATAAGGCGGGACGAAGACGATAATATAGAAGAGATAGACCGGGCTATTGACGATTTGAACGTGGATATTGAGAAGGGGAGCTTTGTGGCGATCCTGGGGCACAACGGCTCCGGAAAGTCCACATTTGCCAAGCAGATCAACGGGATCCTGACCCCCACAGAGGGAACGGTATGGGTCTCCGGCATGGACACTTCTGACCAGGAGGCTATCTGGGAGATTCGGAAAAAGGCGGGGATGGTATTCCAGAATCCTGACAACCAGATCATCGGCAATGTGGTGGAGGAGGATGTTGGTTTTGGCCCGGAGAACATGGGAGTGCCGGCGGATGACATCTGGAAGCGGGTGGACGAAAGCCTGGAGGCGGTGGGCATGACCGCCTACCGCTACAAGTCCCCTAACAAGCTGTCAGGAGGCCAGAAACAGAGGGTGGCCATAGCCGGCGTCATGGCCATGCGCCCGGAGTGTATCATCCTGGACGAGCCTACGGCCATGCTGGATCCCAATGGGCGGAAAGAGGTCATAAAGACCGTCAGGGAGCTGAATCGCCAGGAGGGGATCACGGTGCTGCTGATCACCCACTACATGGAAGAAGTGATCTTTGCGGACAGGGTGATTGTCATGGATGACGGGAAGCTGGTGATGGATGGCTCGCCTAGGGAGATCTTTTCCCAGGTGGAGAAGCTGAAGTCCTACCGCCTGGATGTGCCCCAGGTGACCGAGCTGGCCTATGAGCTGAAACAGGCGGGAATTGACGTTCCTGACGGTATCCTGTCAAAGGAGGAACTGATGGATTGTCTTCTTCCCATGTTTGAGCGGCGGTTTCCGGGACAGGTCACATTGATGTGAGGAATGCCCGCGGGATTGGGGCCGCCCCGGGCCATCCCGCGGGAACACCAGGACCCACATGGCCCCAGGGGCCGTGGATGCCGGGGCAAGGTAAGGAGAGGACTATGGCAATAAGAGCAGAACATTTGACTTATGTGTACGGGCAGGGAACCGCGTTTGAACAGTATGCCTTAAAGGACGTGAATTTCCAGATCCCTGACGGACAGTTTGTGGGCCTGATCGGCCACACAGGTTCCGGCAAATCCACTTTGATTCAACATCTCAACGGACTTATAAAGCCTACAGGCGGAACCGTATATTATGAAGGGGAGGATATTCACGGCGAGGGCTATAACTTAAGAGAACTGAGGTCGAAGGTGGGCCTGGTGTTTCAGTATCCGGAGCATCAGCTTTTTGAGATCGACGTGTTTTCCGATGTATGCTTTGGCCCCAGGAATCTGGGACTGGACAAAGGGGAGGTCGCGAGGAGAGCCAGGTCTGCCTTAGAGCAGGTGGGCCTTGGGGAAAAGTACTGGGATCAGTCTCCTTTTGAGCTGTCCGGCGGCCAGAAAAGGCGGGTGGCCATCGCGGGGGTTCTGGCTATGGAACCGAAGGTCCTGATCCTGGACGAGCCCACAGCGGGGCTGGACCCCAGAGGCAGGGATGAGATTCTGGATAAGATCAGCCATCTTCACAGGGAGAAAGGGATGACCATTATCCTGGTTTCCCACAGCATGGAGGACATTGCCAGATACGCGGACAGGCTTATGGTGATGAACCGGGGAGAGAAAGCCTTCGACGGCCCCCCAAGGGAAGTGTTTGAGCATTACAGGGATTTGGAGACCATGGGGCTGGCCGCGCCTCAGGTGACTTATATCGTTCATGGCCTGAGGGAGAAGGGAGTTCCCATTGACCATGACATAACTATGGTGGAAGAGGCGAGAGATGCCATTGTAAAGCTGCTGAAGGAGTAGACAAAAGCGGTTTTGCGGCATGGAGGAAGAGATGATCAGAGACATTACATTAGGGCAATATTATCCTGTAGATTCGGTGCTGCACCGCATGGATCCCCGGACAAAGCTGTTTGGGACCATGGTGTTTATTATATCCCTGTTTTTGGCAGATCACATAGGGGCCTATGCCATAGCCACGGTGTTTCTGGCGTCAGCCATAGCCATATCCAGGGTACCTTTTAAATTTATGGTCAGAGGGCTTAAAGCGGTGGTATTTCTGCTGCTGATCAGCGTCAGCTTCAACTTGTTCCTCACTGACGGAGAAGTGCTGGTAAGGCTGGGCTTTTTGAGGATCACCAGGGAAGGACTTAGGATGTCCTGTTTTATGGGCCTCAGGCTGATCTATCTGGTGGTGGGATCTTCGATCATGACCCTCACGACCACGCCAAACCAGCTTACCGACGGCATGGAGAAAAGCCTTGGGTTTTTGAAAGCCGTAAAGGTGCCGGTTCATGAGATTTCCATGATGATGTCCATCGCCCTGCGGTTTATTCCGATTTTGGTGGAGGAGACGGACAAGATCATGAAGGCCCAGATGGCAAGGGGGGCGGATTTTGAGAGCGGAAATCTGATCCAGAAGGCAAAGAGCATGGTGCCTCTTCTGGTGCCGCTGTTTATCTCCGCGTTCCGCCGGGCCACGGACTTAGCCATGGCCATGGAGGCCAGATGCTATCGGGGCGGACAGGGGCGGACAAGGATGAAGCCTCTGCGCTACAGCCGCCGGGACCATGTGGCATATGTGATCTATGGGGTGTATCTGGCGGCGATCATAGCAGTGAGGGCGGCGCTGTAGGGAGGAGCGCTGCCGGAAAGGTGGAATTATGAAACGAGTGAAAATGGTCCTGGCCTATGATGGGACCAATTACTGTGGGTGGCAGTTTCAGACAAACGGGATCACCGTAGAGGAGGTGTTAGGCAGAGCTCTTTCAGAACTTCTGGAAGAGCCTGTTGTGGTTATCGGAGCAAGCAGAACCGACTCAGGAGTCCACGCGGAGGGGAATGTGGCTGTTTTTGACACAGAGAGCCGCATAAGTGCGGACAAGATCTGTTTTGCCTTAAACCAGAGGCTTCCCGAGGATATCCGGGTTCTGTCCTCAGAGGAAGTGCCTCTCAGCTGGCACCCGAGAAAGCGCAACTGTGTTAAGACCTATGAGTACCGGATCCTCAACCGGAAGATCGACATGCCCACCCAGAGGCTTTATTCCTATTTCTGTTACTTTCCCCTCAATGTGGAGAAAATGCGCAGAGCGGCCATTTATCTTACAGGGGAGCACGATTTTAAAAGCTTCTGCACAACCAGGGGGCAGGCGGAGGACACGGTGCGGACCATCTACCAGATCGATCTTGTTGAGGAGCGTGAGATGATCATCATCCGGGTTATGGGAAGCGGATTTCTGTACAATATGGTGCGGATCATCGCGGGAACGCTGATGAAGGTGGGCATGGGAGTCTATCCGCCGGAACATGTCCGGGATATCTTAAGGGCCAGAAACCGGCAGGCGGCAGGGCCCACGGCACCGGCAAAGGGTCTGACCCTTATGAAGATTGAATATGAGACAGAGCTTAGAAAGAACATTACGGGCAAAAACGAGGACTGGGAATATCATCTGATCCAGACAGAGATCCGGGAAAAAGGGAAGGCCTATCTATTTATCAACCGCTGCGGGCCCGAGGAATTTGACAGGCTTCTGATCCGCGTCACGCATCAGGCGGTGAGGAACGGGGCAAGACAGGTATATGTGTGCGACAAGGAGGAAAAAGAGCGGCTGATACCTGGCAAAGCTTATGGCTATTATACCTTCCGCCACGGACATGATATGCTGGAATTAAAAAAGGAGGTGCCGCCTCTTGGCCCCGGGCAAGGGGACAGGGAGTGGGAGGAAGTGAAGCCCTGGCAGGTGCCCGACTTATGCGCCCTGTACAACAAGATCTTTTTCGCGGTTCCCAATTCCGCCACGGTGACGGAGAATGAGTTCCGGCAGTGGATGGCCAACAGCAGGTGGCATATGTATTTTGTTAAGAGCCAGGGGAAGACAGCCGGATTCCTGATCCTGGTGGAGAAGGGCGACGAAGTGGAGATCGACAGTCTGGGAATCCTGGAAGAATTCCGGGGCAGAGGTCTGGCAAAAAAGATGCTCAGGTCCGTGGAGGCCGCGGCCGCGGAGAAAGGGATAAAAACCCTTTCCCTGGGCGTGTCCAGCGTCAACACGGCTGCCTATTCCCTGTACCGGTCCATGGGGTTTGGCAGTGAGACGGTAACTTCCAGGTGGTATGTGACAGAAGGAAAGTCAGGAGAAGGAGAAAGGTAGATGGATTGCTGGGAGATTTTGGAGATCAGAAAGACCGATGATGAGGAGGCTGTCAGAAAGGCATATTTAAAGAAGCTTCCCGGATTTCACCCGGAGGAGAACCCGGAAGGCTTCCGGATCCTGAGGCAGGCCATGGAGGAGGCTCTGAGGCTGGCCGCCGGACAGCGGCAGGCAGGGGAAGGCGGGCGGCAGACAGGGACCATGTCAGACAGCAGGGAGATCCGGGCGCTTGTCAGGGAAACACAGGAGCTGTACCGGGATTACGGCAGGCGGATCCAGCCGGAAAAGTGGAAAGAGCTGGTATCCTGCCCTGTGTGTGAGGACCTGGAGACACAGAAGGAGGCAGGGTGGGCCATTCTCGGTTTTCTTATGGATCACATCCACCTGTCCCATGACTGTTACGCTGTCCTGGATCAGACCTTTGGCTGGATGGAAACCCAGGAGGAGCTGAGCCTCCATTTCCCCGGGGGATTTGTGGATTATCTGGCAGACCGGGTGGAAAGGGAAGATTCGTTCCGGTATGACAAGACGCCTCTTCGGGAGGATTTTGACTATGACCGTTTTTTTGAGCTGTTTTTTGAGCTGAGAACAGCTCTGGGAGAGAAGGACCGGGACCGGGTGGAGAAAACCCTTGGGGAGCTGGAGGCTATGGGCATGGAGCATCCGGATCTGACCATCTTGAAGATCCGCCACCTGTCAATGGTCCGGGGGATGGAGAACAGGGCCTGGGAGATGGCCAGGGAGCTGTATGAGAAGGACAGGGATAACGCTCCTACCCGGTACTGGTATGTCCGGACCGCCATGGATATGGGAGAGGCGGAGGCAGCCTCTGATGAGCTGGAAGAGGTCATCACGGGACTGGTGGAAGAGGATAGGGAGAATCCGGGGTACTGGCAGATGCTGGGCACCTATCTGGAGAAGCAGGGCCGCCTGGATCAGGCCCTGAAAGCCCTGAGGCGGGCCAGGGACCTTGGACCGGGGGAGTGGGATTATGTGGAAGACCAGATAGCCCGGGTAGCGGACCTTTTGTCCCGCCAGCTTGAGGAACAGGATTTTGAGGATAAATGGGCCCTGGTTAATATTTGCTGGATGGGACGCCGCTATGACCGGGTGAGAGAGCTGCTGGATCAGATCCAGCGGACAGAAGACAATCAGTGGGACTGGCTTTTTATGATGGCCACAAGCTGCCGGGAGATGGAGGACCATGAGGCTGCCCTGAAATACAGGACAGAGCTCTGGGAGCTGTGCGGCAAAACCGGGACTGACAGGCCGTTGGCGCTGTATATGGAGCTCGGGGAGGATTACAGGCTCACGGGAAATGATGAGAAGGCTCTGGAAATCTATGGTGAGGCGGCCAAGGTATTTGGAGAAAGCCCGGAGCTCTGCTACAGGCAGGCCTCCCTTCTGGCTGAGGAGAAGAAGAACCGGGAGGCGGTGGCCATGTGCGAGAAGGCGCTGGCCGGTGGATTTCACCGGGAGGCCACCAATCTGCGCCTGGAGCTCCTTCTGAACCTGGAGGAGTATGAGAGGGTCCAGGAGGATGCCAGGGAGCTGATTGACCAGGGATATGGGACAGCCCAGGTGCTCTATGATTACGCCCAGGCTCTTCGGCAGCTGGAGGATTACGGCAAAGCGGAAGAGGTTTTAAAAGAGCTATATGACCGCACCCAGGGGGCGGATATGGTATGTGAGGAGTATGCCTTCCTTTGCTATGACGCCGACCGTTCAGAGGAAGCCCTGAAGTGGATCGAGGAAGCCCTTGAGGGGCGGGACACCATGAGGCGGCAGTATCTGAAGGGAAGCTGCCTCCATGACCTGAGCCTTTATGAGAAGGAAAAGGAGGTATACCGCCATGTGATGGAGCAGGGCGGCGACGACTACTATGCCAGCTACCGCATGGGCAAGGCCTTTGAGGGAGCCGGAGAATTTCAGGAGGCGGAAGAATGGTTTGACAGGGCGCTGAACCAATATGCTGACTTCGGCATGGCCTGGGATGCCTTGGGAGACGTTCGGCAGAAACAGGGAAAATGGCAGGAAGCCCTGAAAGCCTATGAAGAGGGAAAGAGACAGGGCCATCTCCAGTCTGCCAGGGATCTGTGCAGGCTTTTAAAAAGACTTCATGAGGATGACCGGGCGGAGGAATGTATCAGGGAAAGCCTGGAACAGTGGCCGGATGACAGGAGCCTGCTTTTGCTGCGTTCCGATATCCTTCTTCGGAAGAAACGGTATGAGGAAGTGGTTAAGTGTCTCAACCGGTACATAGAAGTCTATCCGGCACAGACGGACCGGGGATACAGAGAGATCGCGGAGTGCTATGAGAGGCAGGGGGATTTGGAGAAGGCCAGAGAATATTACCAGAAGGCCATTGACACGGCCCCCGGCAGCGCCAGGTGCTGGCGTCTCATGGGCAAGTTCCTGGCAAACAAGGTGAAGGATCAAAAGGGGGCGCTTCCCTACCTGGAAAAGTCCGTGGAGCTGGCTCCGGACAGCACTTACGGATTTATGAAGCTGGGGGAAGTCTACGAAGCCCTGGGCGATCAGGACAAGGCCCTGGAATGCTATGAGCGGTCCCTGGAAAATTACAGGGCAGATATTGAAAGCGACCCGGATGACTGCTGCAATTATGAGGGGATTGCTGATGTGCTGGTTCACTTAGGAAGGCTTGAGGAAGCCGAGAAGGCAGCCCACAAGGCCATTTCCCTGGAGTGCCGGGTATTTACCTGCTCTGGCCCCTGCTGCTATGAGAGCTACGAGGACCTGGCCAAGGCGGAGGAGAAAAGAGGGAATCTGGAGAAAGCCCTGGAGTGGATGGAGCAGGCGGGAAGAGACTCAACCACTGACTATTATCCAAAGGAGATCGCCAGGCTTAAGGCGGCAGTGGCGGAACAAAAATCGTACAAATAAACGGCACGATCGTACAAATGAAAATCCCCATAGACTATTGATTTTCCAAGGGCTGTTCAGTTATACTTAAGGAAATAAATATTACGAGGAGGTAGTCTTATGGGAGAGAGAAAAAAACCGGCTCTGGTGGTCATGGCAGCCGGTATGGGAAGCCGTTACGGAGGCCTTAAGCAGATTGATCCAGTGGACGAATACGGAAACATCATCATGGATTTTTCCATATTCGACGCGAAGGAGGCCGGATTCGAGAAGGTGGTATTTATCATCAAGAAGGCCATCGAGAAGGAGTTTAAGGAGAACGTAGGTAAGAGGATGGAGCGGCGGGTTCAGGTGGAGTATGTATACCAGGAGCTGGACAAGGTGCCGGAAGGGTTTGAGGTGCCGGAGGAGAGGGTGAAGCCCTGGGGAACCGGACATGCCATTTTGTGCTGCAAGGATGTGGTGAATGAGCCTTTTGCCGTGATCAACGCGGATGATTACTATGGGAAGCAGGCGTTTCAGGAGATCTACAACCAGCTGACCAGCCAGGGCGATGATGAGAGGTATCAGTATGCCATGGTAGGTTATGAGCTCGTCAACACCATGACAGACCACGGACATGTGGCGAGAGGCGTCTGCGCCACTGACGATCAGGGCAGGCTTGTGGATATCCACGAGAGAACCCGGATTGAGAAGCGGGGAGACCACGGGGCATACACGGAAGACGACGGGGCTACCTGGGTGACGCTTCCGGGAGACACGGTGGTGTCCATGAACCTGTGGGGATTCACTCCCAGCATTTTGGAGGAGCTTGACAGGCGTTTTGCCTCATTTTTAGACAGGGAGGTTCCGTCAAATCCCTTAAAGTGCGAGTATTTCCTTCCCTTTGTGGTGGATGAGCTTCTGAAGGAGGACAAGGCCCAGGTTAAGGTGCTGAAAAGCAAAGACAGATGGTACGGGGTAACTTACAAAGAGGATAAAGAGACCGTGGTTCAGGCCATCCGCCGGATGAAGGAGCAGGGCCTGTATCCGGAGAAGCTGTGGGAGGATCGGGATGGACAGTAAAAACGCGAGAAAGATGGAAGCGGCGGAGGCTTTTGCCATAAAAGGACAGGTGAAGAGCTGTGAACTTTACGGCAGCGGGCATATCAACCTTACCTTCCGCCTGGTGTGTCAGGATCAGGATCAGGAACATGCCTATATCCTGCAGCAGATGAATCATGAGGTCTTTAAGGACATTGACGGCCTTATGAAAAATGTAAAGGGAGTGACCAGCTTCCTGCGCCGCCAGATCGTGGCAAATCATGGGGATCCGGACAGGGAGACCTTGAATCTTGTGCCCACAAAGGATGGCAGAGATTATTATAAGGACAGTACGGGAAATTACTGGAGGATGTACCTGTTTGTGGATCAGGCTACCTGCTACAACCTGGTGGAAAAACCTGAGGACTTCTACCAGAGCGGAAAGGCTTTCGGACGGTTCCAATGCCTGCTGGCAGACTATCCCGCGGACGAGCTGACCGAGACCATACCGGATTTCCACAACACTGCCGCGCGGTTTAGGACATTCCAGAAGGCTGTGGAAGACGACGTCATGGGGAGAGCGGCCCAGGTGGAGGATGAGATCCGGTTCATAAGAGAGAGGGAGAAGGACATGAGCCTTGCCTACGATCTGCAGAGAGCCGGTAAACTTCCCCTGAGGGTGAGCCACAATGACACGAAGCTGAACAACATTATGATTGATGATACCACAAGAGAGGCTGTGTGTATCATTGACCTGGATACCATTATGCCGGGATTTTCCATATTTGACTACGGAGACTCCATCCGATTCGGCGCCAACACCGCTGAGGAGGATGAGAGAGACTTATCCAAAGTGTCTTTGTCCCTGCCCCTTTTTGATGTGTATACAAAGGGATTTCTGGAGGGAAGCCAGGGCCGCCTGACGGAGACGGAGACAGACATGCTTCCCTATGGCGCCAGGATGATGACCCTGGAGTGCGGCATGAGATTCCTCACCGATTATCTCCAGGGGGATGTGTACTTTCATATCAACAGAGAGGGTCATAACTTAGACCGGTGCCGTACTCAGCTGGCCCTGGTCGCGGATATGGAGAGAAAATGGACTCAGATGAAGGACATCGTGAAACGCTATCAGGGCTGACGGCTTTTTGAGAGGCTATCCTTTTCCGAGAGCAGCCGGATAGAGGAGGCGTACTCAGACGGACTCATGTGGGTGATCTTTTTAAACTGCCTGGAAAAGTAGTGGACAGAGGTGTAGCCTAAACGGTCCGCGATCTGGGTGAAATTCAGCTGGTTGCAGCGGATAAGCTCTTTGGCGGTGTCGATTTTCATCAAGGTAAAAAACTCCATGACACCGCAGCCGTGAAGTTCCTGGAACAGTTTTTGGAGACGGGAGCGGCTTATCAATGTGTTCTTACAAATTTTTTCAATGGTCAGCTGTTCACTGACATGTTCCTCCATATAACGGATAACTCGATTATAAGTTTCATTGGGACGCCCCAGCAGGGGGCGTCTCAGGCTCTGAGGCACGGGCAGGGGATTGGAAAAATACCGGCGGTAGAGGTGGATCAGAAGCTCTTCAAGGTAATTCCGGATCAGCTGTTCCGCCCCAAAGCCGGGTGAGACCGTGTTTCGGATCAGTTCCTCCTGATAGGGGTCGTCCAACCGGCCCACAAAGGCCCGGCGGGCCTCAATGATGATCTGGGCCAGAAGAGCGCTTTCCGTGTCCTGGACCATCAGGATCTGATCTCGGAAGACCTCCATGGCAGGAGAGCGGCACTCAAAGGCGATAACCACCAGGCTGGGAGCGACGCGGCCGTTGGTGATTACGTTGTGAAATTCGCCGGGCTGGTGGAAGATGATGCTGCCCTTTTTCAAGGTGTGGCGCTCTTCTCCGGCTACCGCGTCGATTTCCCCTTTATCTACACAGAGCAGTTCCCAAAAGTCATGGCTTTCACCGGGAAAGACAAAGTCGCTCATATAATCAAAATAGTGGATTGAGATGATACCGCGGACAGTCAGGGCGGTCCTCAGGGTAGTGCTTTTGTATGCCATGGGAAGGCCTCCTTGAATTATAGATACCATAAGTTTAACATATCTTGCCTCTGGCCGCAAGAAGACCGGGGCAGATGAAGGAAAGGGGAAGAAAAATGTCTAAAACCAAAGGCCGTGTTACCCTTCCCAGTGAGGGGAATTTTCTGGAAGAGACAAAGGAGATGATGGACAGATGGGGCGCTGACGCGCTGCGGGACAGCGACGGCACCAAGCTGCCGGAAGAGATTAAAGCCCTGGATGCTTCCATTTATACCACCTATTTTGTGGCCAGGGGGCACAATGAGTTCGCGGAAAAACACATGGACGAGTGCCAGCAGATGTACCTGATGAGCTCCAGGGTGACCGCGGCGGACACTGTGGTGGAGATCTCCTTCATGGAAGGATATTTTGACCAGCAGGTGGTGCCGGATTATGTTCACGACTGCAAGCGCTGGTGGGAGGTCATGGACCGGACGGTGGGACAGCCGGTGGACCCGGGACAGTGGCAGGTGGACAAAGAGAGAAACGTGGTGACAGTCAGCAATGCCGCGGCTTTCCACGAGTACACGGTGTCCTTTCTGGTGTTTGCCATCTGGGACCCTACTCAGATGTACAACCATATTACCAACGACTGGGGCGGCAAGCCTCACGAGATTCCTTTTGACGTGCGCCAGCCCGCTTCCGGACAGTATGCTAAGGACTATCTGGTTCAGTGGCTGAAGGACAACCCGAGAACCGACGTGGTGAGATTTACCACCTTTTTCTATCACTTTACCCTGGTGTTTAATCACAAGGCAAAAGAAAAGTTCGTGGACTGGTTCGGCTACGGGGCCACGGTTTCAGTGAAGGCTCTGGAGGAGTTTGAGGAAGAGTACGGCTACAGGCTCAGGCCGGAGGACATTGTGGACAATGGATACTATAATTCCACTTTCCGGGTTCCCTCCCGCCATTATCTTGATTATATGGATTTTATTCAGAGGTTTGTGGCCGGGAAGGCGAAAGAGCTGGTGGACCTGGTTCATGAGGCGGGCCGGGAGGCCATGATGTTTTTGGGGGACAACTGGATCGGAACCGAGCCTTACGGCAAATATTTCCCGGAGATCGGCCTGGACGCAGTGGTGGGAAGCGTAGGCGGCGGCGCTACTCTGCGGCTGATCTCTGACATCCCGGGAGCGCGGTACACGGAGGGACGTTTTCTGCCCTACTTTTTCCCGGATACTTTCTATGAAGGCAATGATCCCTGCCTGGAAGCCAGGGAGAACTGGCTTTGCGCCAGAAGGGCACTGATGCGCAAACCGGTGGACCGCATCGGCTACGGCGGGTACTTAAGCTTGGCTTACAAGTTCCCTAAATTTGTGGACTATATTGAGGAAGTGACCGATGAATTCAGGGAAATCTATGAAAAGATCGGAGGCAGCAAACCTTATTGCGGACTGAAAGTGGCGATTCTCAACTGCTGGGGACGGCTTCGGTCCTGGCAGGCTTTTATGGTGGCCCACGCTCTCTGGTATAAGCAGACTTATTCCTACTTCGGAGTGCTGGAAGCCTTAAGCGGAGCCGGAGTGGACGTGACGTTTTTAAGCTTTGACGAGATCATAGAGAGCGGGATACCGGAGGAGGTGGATGTGATCGTCAACGCCGGGGCCGCTGGAACCGCCTTTTCCGGCGGAGACAGGTGGCTTGAGGAAAGGCTGGTCACGGCTGTTCGAAAATTTGTGTGGAACGGCGGCGGATTTGTGGGGATCGGAGAACCGTCGGCAGTCCATGGAGGCGGGCGGTTCTTCCAGCTGGCGGATGTGCTGGGAGTGGACAAGGAGCTGGGGTTCAGCCTTTCCACGGATAAATATTTTACAAAACCTATGGAAAATCATTTTCTCAAAGAAGACCAAAGATCGGATTTTGACTTCGGGGAGAGCGTGAACAACGTCTACGCCCTGTCAGAGGATACGGAGATCGCGGAATTCTCAGACGGGGAGGTTCATTTGAGCGCCCACGGATACGGCAGAGGAAGAGGCGTATATATAGCCGGCCTTCCTTACAGCCACGACAACACAAGGCTTCTGCTCCGGGGCCTGTATTACAGCGGGGGCCGGGAGGAGGAGATGAAGCGCTGGTATGGGGACAACCCCCTGTGCGAGGTTCATGCTTACCCGGAAAAGGGCCATTACGCGGTGGTGAACAATTCCATGGAACCTCAGACCACCATGGTCTATGACGGAGCGGGGAAGGCTCATGAGGTGAAACTGGAGGGAAGTCAGATTCTGTGGGAGAAGATGTAGAAAAAAAGACGGAATTTAAAACCGAATGTGGTTAAAAATTAATGTGGCAAAGAAAAAAACGGGAAAAGCGGATATATTGCCGAAAACAGTGAAAACAGAACCGTAATAATCATGAAAAATATCCATATTTATAAATATAAGGGCTGATTGTGCAAATATTTATTTGTGCATTTTTACTATACTATAACCATCAGGAAATCAAGTAAAGCAGCAAAAAAGAGGAGGGTATTATTTTATGAAGAAAAAAGTTATGGCACTGGTCGCGGCGTCAGCTATGGTGGTTTCTCTTACCGCGTGTGGCTCTGGAGGCGGCCAGACGGCGGAGACTACAACAGCCGGCGGCGCGGCTCCGGCAGAAACCACGGCAGCCCCGGCGGGAGACGGCGCTAAGACAGAGGCGCCCGCGGGCGGCGGAGGAAGCCTGGTATACTGGTCCATGTGGGAGGCCACGGAGCCCCAGGGGCAGGCGATCCAGGCGGCGGTTGACAAGTTTACGGCAGACACCGGTGTCAGTGTAGACCTGCAGTTTAAGGGACGTACCGGCATCCGAGAGGGCTTACAGCCGGCGCTGGACGCGGGAACCAACATTGACCTGTTCGACGAGGACATCGACCGTGTGAACACCACATGGGGACAGTATCTGATGGATCTGGAGGAGCTGGCTAAGGGAGTGGATTATGAGGCCACAGCCAATGCCGGCCTGATCGCGGCCTGCCGTGAAGTGGGCGGCGGCACATTGAAGTCCATCCCCTATCAGCCTAACGTGTTCGCGTTTTTCTACAACCAGGCTATTTTTGACGAAGCGGGGATTACGGCGGTTCCAACCACATGGGAAGAGCTTGACGCCGCGTGCGCCAAGATCAAGGAAAAAGGATACACCCCCATTACCTGTGACGACGCTTACATCACCTGTATGTTCGGATATCATATGTCCAGACTGGTGGGAGAGCCTAAGACGGAAGAGATCGTTAAGGGCGGCCAGTGGGATGACCCGGCGGTTATGGCTACGGCTCAGGCTTACGCGGACTTCGCGGCCAAGGGTTATTTCTCCGATACCATCGCTTCCAATGTATGGCCCGCGGGACAGAATCAGGAGCTGGCCATGGGAACGGCAGCCATGTATCTGAACGGATCCTGGCTTCCCAACGAGGTGAAGGATATGGCGGGCGACGACTTTGTATGGGGATGCTTCAGCTACCCGGCAGTAGACGGCGGAACCGACGGAGTGGATGCCGCCAACTATGGCGCTCAGGTTCTGGCCATCAACAAAGATTCCCAGAACGCCGAGAACGCGTTCAAACTGATCTGCTATATCACTCAGGGAGAATTCGACAAGATGTTGTCTGAGCTGTCAATCGGTATCCCGGCAGACTCTAACAACACCGAGTGGCCGGAACTTATCGCCTGTGTGAAACCGGTTATGGACAGTATGACCACACGTTATCCGTGGGCGGCCGGCGCTGAAGCCAATGCGGATCTGACCCCCATCATCAAAGAGAACTTCCTGAAACTCTGCGGAGGCAGCATCGACGCCCAGGGCTTTGTAGACGCTCTGAAGAAAGCAGGCAACTAACTGAACAGTTCAAAAGGCGGCAGGGATAAGCTGCCGCCTTTTTCTTAAAATGAAAGGGGGAAATCGGGATGAAACGAAATAAAGGCATGATCGTACTGTTCCTGGCTCCGGCGGTACTGATGTTTTCTGTCATTTTCCTGTATCCCATTGTCCGCACCATCATCATGAGCTTTTTCAAGATCGACGGGATCACGGATCCGGTGTCAAAGTGGCAGTTTACAGGCCTGGCCAACTTCATGAAGCTGGCCAACACCAGTTTGTTTCGCATTTCCATGTGGAACCTTCTGCGGATCTGGTTCATAGGCGGCGTCATCGTCATGTCCCTGGCCCTTCTGTTTGCCGTCATCATCACCAGCGGAATCCGCTTTAAAAGCTTTTTCCGGGCAGTGATCTACCTGCCCAACATCGTCAGTGCCGTGGCGCTGGCTACCATGTGGCTGCAGTATGTCTACAGCCCCAAGTTCGGACTTCTGAAAACCGTGTTTTCCAATCTGGGACTGACGTCTCTGGCCAAGGTCCAGTGGCTGGACAATGACCACAAGTTCGCGGCCCTTCTGCTGGCCTACTGTTTCGGCATGGTGGGATATCATATGCTGATATTTGCCAGCGGCATTGAGCGCGTCAGTTCCGACTATTATGAGGCCGCCACACTGGATGGGGCCAACAAGTTCAACCAGTTCCGCTACATCACCATGCCTTTGCTGAAAGGCGTTTTTAAGACGAACATTACCATGTGGAGTGTAACCAGCGTGGGATTCTTCGTGTGGTCCCAGCTGTTTTCCACCGTCACGGCGGACACTCAGACCATCACTCCCATGGTTTATATGTATATGCAGATTTTTGGCGCGGGCAACAGTGTCACTGAGAGAAACTCCGGCCTCGGCGCGGCCATCGGCGTGCTCTTAAGCATCTGTGTGGTGGCCATCTTCTGGGTGTGCAACCATCTGCTGAGAGACGATGATCTGGAATTCTAAAAGGAGGGGAAGATTATGGCGAAAGAAAAAAAATACCGGGATCCCATAAACTGGAAAAAGGAACTGCGCCTTGCCCCAGGGTATCTGATCCTGCTGCTGTGGATCTCCTTTACCTTTGTGCTTTTGGGATGGGTGCTCCTGGCCAGCTTTTCTACCACCAAGGAGATTTTTTCCAATAAACTTCTGGATTCCGGTTTCCACTTTGAGAACTATGTAAAGGCGTGGGTCAACTCCGATGTAGCGGGGATTTTCAGAAACTCTCTGGTCTACTCCATCATCTCCTGCAGCCTTCTCATCATGATCTGCGCCCCCGCGGCGTATGTTCTGGCCCGCTTTGTATTTCCGGGCAACAAGGTGATCCAGACCGGGTTTGTGTCCGCCATGGGCGTTCCGGTGGTCATGATTGTTCTGCCGTTGTTCGGAATCGTGGCCAATATGGGGATTTTGAACCATGTGCTGAGCAACGGAATCCTGCTGATCTTTTTGTATATCGGAATCAATATCCCATACACAACCATTTTCCTCATGACCTTTTTTAGCAACCTGTCAAGGGCCTTTGAGGAGGCCGCGGCCATCGACGGATGCCCGCCCACCAAGACCTTCTGGCTGATTATGCTTCCCATGGCGCAGCCGGGAATCATCACGGTCACGATTTTTAACTTTATCAATATCTGGAATGAGTATTTTATCTCCCTGATCTTTGCCAACTCGGATAAGCTGCGTCCTATCGCCGTGGGTCTGTACTCCATGATCAACTCCATGAAGTACACCGGAGACTGGGCCGGAATGTTCGCCGCCGTGGTTATCGTGTTTCTGCCTACTTTTATTTTGTATATCTTCCTGTCAGAGAAGATTATCGCGGGCGTCACCGGAGGCGGGGTCAAGGGTTAAGATCCATAACTGTGATACCAAAGTCTCGGGAGAGATTCAGGCTCCCGGGACTTTTTTCGCGCGGCGCGCGCGATAATCAGCGGCGGAAAAACCGTGGAAAAACCGGGAAAAAATTGTTGACACGCCTGACCATGTGTTATATAATGTATAACTGTGACGTTAGGCGAAAATGTCCGATCCAAAGCCCCGGAGTCGGCATTTTACGATATATGTTTTCAGAAGATCATTGAAATCAAGGAATATTACAGGAGGTTGACCAATGAAGAGTTTTATGGCGAGTCCAGCGACGATTGAGAGAAAATGGTATGTAGTAGATGCTGCCGGATATACATTAGGACGTTTGGCTTCTGAAGTGGCTAAGGTTCTGAGAGGAAAGAACAAACCGATCTTCACCCCTCACATGGACTGCGGCGATTATGTGATCATCGTAAACGCTGAGAAGATAAAAGTAACCGGAAAGAAGATGGATCAGAAGATTTACTACCATCACTCTGAGTACGTAGGCGGCATGAAAGAGACCACCTTAAAAGAGATGATGGCAAAGAAGCCGGAGAGAGTCATTGAGTTAGCGGTAAAAGGCATGCTTCCAAAAGGACCTTTGGGAAAGAGCATGATCAAGAAGCTTCACGTATACGCTGGCCCGGATCATGAGCAGGCAGCTCAGAAACCAGAAGTTTTAGAGTTCAAGTTTTAATCAAAGGCGCGGAAGGAGGAAATTATAATGGCTAACACAGCAAGATATTATGGAACAGGAAGAAGAAAAAAATCCATTGCCAGGGTTTATCTGGTACCTGGCACAGGCAAGATTACCATCAACAAGAGAGATATTGATGAGTATCTGGGCCTGGAGACTCTGAAGGTAGTAGTTCGTCAGCCCCTGGCTGCAACTGACAATGTGGATAAATTCGACGTACTGGTGAATGTACACGGCGGCGGATTCACCGGACAGGCAGGCGCCATCCGCCATGGAATCTCCCGGGCCCTTCTTCAGGCAGACGCTGAGTATCGTCCCATCCTCAAGAAAGCCGGATTCCTGACCAGGGATCCGAGAATGAAAGAGAGAAAGAAGTACGGCCTCAAAGCGGCTCGTCGCGCTCCGCAGTTCAGCAAGCGATAAT
>CAJUSJ010000026.1 GCA_910588865.1 uncultured Lachnospiraceae bacterium | reverse complement strand
TTTGATAGTATAGGTTGTTCAACTTTTCCTGTCCACACTTATATACTAACACCATTAATGTTTGGCAGGGTGATGTAGATCAGGGTCTTCCAGTATCCGCCGCCGTCCACCCTGGCCGCCTCGTACATCTGCTCGTCGATCTCGTTGAGGGCGCTGATGTACAGCATCATGTTGTAGCCCACGGTCCACCAGATGGTGGCCACTGTCAGGGTTATCCACACAAAAGGCTCTTTTTCCAGCCAGTATATGGGAGCGCTGATCAGTCCCAGTTTTATCATCAGGTTGTTAAGATAACCTCCGGTTCCCTTCATCAGCCACACAAACGTGGAAGCCACCGCTGTTACGGATACGGAATAGGAGGCAAAATAAATCGCTCTGTAATATCTTTTGACACTCTCCGGCAGCTCGTTGACGATCAGAGCCAGCGCCAGGCTTCCCAGCACCAGGACAGGCACTGTGCAGATCACGAACTTGATGGTGTTGCCCATGCCCAGATAGAACGCTTCCTTGTGAATAGAATCCCCAACAAGGATCCTGGCATAATTTTTTAATCCTACGAATTCCTGCCTTCCCACAGCAAAGCTGTATTTGTGCAGGCTGATATAAAGTCCATAGACAAATGGTATGACCCAAAATGCCGCAAAAAAGACGAGAAATGGAACTACAAACGCAAATGCCGTACTCTTTTTAACTTTCACGCGATCCCTCCGTTTGATTCGCAAAAGCAAAGCCCGCGCGGCCCCGCGGCCCGCGGGCTTACCCTGATTAAAATATAGGACAATCAGCAGGTATATCCCCTAGTCTTCTTACTCTTCAGCCATCTCCTCCGCGTACTTGGTGGCCTTCTCCAGGAATGGAAGCAGGGTCTCAGATGTCAGCCCCGGATTGGTCACAATCTCCGTCCATACAGTTTCCTTTAAGTTGGTCACCTGGTTTCTTACATTGTAGAAAGTAGGAAGAACCTTGATGTCGTTGATAATGGTGTATGTATTTACAGCCGTGGCGTACTTGTCCGGCTGTGCCTTTACCGCTTCCATGGCAGCCTTAAAGTTGGGAGCCTGCCCCGCGTCTGCCCAGTTCAGAAGAACATCCGGCTGGTACACGTACTTCATAAATGCCGCGATACCATCCAAAACCGCCGGGTCCTCACAGGCAGAGGATACCGCGAAGTTATGTCCGGACCCATTAACCGCCTGATGGTTGCCGAACACGGGAACAGGGGCGATGCCCAGGTCATCTCCTAAAACCGCGGCAAAGTTGCTGTAATCCCATGGTCCTGTCATGGACAGAACCACCTGCATGGTGTTGTCGTCCGCCGTGGTGATAAACAGGTTGCAGTGATCGTCAATGCCCAGGTTCGCGGGGCTGATGCCATCCTCATAGATCCACTTGTGCACGTTCATCAGAATATCCGCCGCTTCCGGGCTGTTGAAATCCAGATATCCATCACCCATGTAATCATAGTCATACTGGGCCAGAAGGCTCATAAGGGTCCACTGTGTCTCGCCGGCAAGAGGCATACCCATGGCCCACACATTGGTATTGGCGGAATCCAGCTTCTCGGCCAAGGCCTTCAGCTCCTGGTAGTTGGTGGGCGGCGTGTCCACATACTGCTTATTATAGAACATAACGTATCCAAAGTTATCCAGAGGGAAGGCCCACAGCTTGCCGTCTACCTGGGCATAGCTCTTGGTAACCTCGGCCCAGTCGTCAATGCTTAAGCCCGCCTTTTCGTACAGATCATCCACCGGGCGGATCAATCCGTCGGGAATATAGGTGCTCAGCCAGTCCGCGTGCATGATCACCATGTCGAATTTGTCGGATTTGAACTTGGTGTAGTGGTCGTCGGTGATCAGCATGTCTACAAAGTAATCGGACTGAGACTCATTGAACCCATCCACGATCTTGGTCATGAAGCCGCCGTCTCCGCCCGTGAATCCGTTGACAAACTTGATGGTGACCGCGTCGCCGGAGGCCCCGGTCTTAGGCGCCTCGGTGCCGCCTGCCGCCGCCTCTGTCGCTGTCTGTCCGGAGGTGCCGCCTCCGCATCCGCTTAAGATCCCTGTCAGTAAAGCCGCTGCCATTAACAGTGAAATACTTTTTTTCATGATGTCCTCTCCTTCTTAGAAAATTTACTGTTTGAGATTTTATATTACACAAATAATGTAATATAAAAAATCCGGCCGTCCTATTTACCACATTAACGTGTGGTAATTTTTTTATTACATAATTAGTATAACATAATATTATTCATTTTGTCGCTAATAAATAAGTTTAATTTTATATATTCATGAATATTTTACAATTATTTCCATCATTTTTTATCTACATTTTTACTTTATTATATTATTTATGTTTTTTATCGCTTGTTTTCTTTGCTATTTGTCTAAAATCCTGCATTAAAACTCCAAACTCTGGGTGTTCTTTGTCGATATTGCATATTTCTCATTAAAATTCTTCTGCTGCTGTTTTCTAAATTATTCACAAAATGACCATAGCGCTTCCCTTACTTCCCAACGAATCAGCGAGGGGGATGATTCGTCATAGGCCAGTACCATTATGAGGCCAAAACATATACCCAAGGGCATACCGTAATACACGTTCCTCCGGAGCCGGGGCACTTTGTGCCGTAAGGTATGCCCCACGGAACCTCCTTCGGAGCCGGGGCACCTCGTGCCATAAGATGTAAAAGTTGACGCACATCTTTTCATAAGGTATAATCTACCTATCAAATAAAGGGAGGAGATTAAGATTAAGATGAAGAAAAACAAGAAACAGATCCTATCCGCCGGATTGTGCCTGACCATGGCCGTAAGCCTGGCCGGCTGTTCTTCCGGCACAACCACCGAGACCGCCCCGCCAGAGACCACCCAGGCACAGTCTCAAGAGACCGCGGCGCCCCCCGAGACCACCGCTTCCCCCAACGCGGGAATTTCCGGGACATTTACCGGAACCGCCTCAGGTATGCAGGGACCTGTCTCCGTGGAGCTGACCATCAAGGACGGCCTGATCACCAATGCCGTTGTAACGGAACATCACGAAACCGCCGGGGTGGCTGACGTAGCTTTGGTCAGGATCCCGAATCAGATCGTAAACCACCAGACCACTACCCTGGACGCGGTGACCGGGGCCACTTTCGCCAGCAGGGCCATTATGACCGCGGCCGAGAATGCGGCCAAGGAAGCCGGCCTTGACATGGATGTCCTCAAGGCCAACGCCTACTCCGCCCAGCCCGGCGTCAATCAGATATGGGATACGGATATTCTGGTAGTAGGCGGCGGCGGCGCGGGCTTAAGCTCCGCGGCCACGGCGGCTCAGAACGGCTCCAGAGTCATCCTTATTGAGAAAAGCTCGTTCCTGGGCGGCAACACCATGATGGCCGGAGGAGCCTACAACACCGTTGACCCCCAAGCCCAGGAAACCGCGGTGCTGACAGAAGCTCAGAAGAATACTCTGGACTCCTATTTAGCTTTAGACCCAGCGGATGAGTCTCTTCGGTTTGACCAGTTCCCCCAGTGGCAGGAGGTTCTGACTCAGCTGCAGACAGATATCAGGGATTTCTACGAGACCAACGAGGGCAAAACACCGGGCGCGGATATGCCTGGCTTTGATTCCACGGCCTTACATATGTGGCACATTTACACAGGAGGCTTAAGACAGCTTGGGGATGGAACCTGGATCGCCTCTGACATCGACCTGGCAAGGACCCTGACCGAAAACTCCCTGGAGACCTTTGACTGGCTCAAGACCCTGGGACTTGACGTGACCAGCGGCTCAGAGGCTTCCCTGTACACCGTTCTGGGAGCCATGTGGCCCAGAACCCATCGTTTCCCAGCGGGAACTTCCCTCATCGACTCCCTGTCCGAGGCCGCCAAAGCCGAAGGCGTGGAGATTTACACGGAAACCGCCGCTGTCTCTCTTCTCACAGATGACAGCGGAAAGGTAACAGGAGCAGAGGCTGTTCAGGCTGACGGTACTAAAGTCACCATCAATACCGCCCAGGGCGTTATCCTGGCCAGCGGCGGATACTGCGCCAACGCGCCTATGGTTAAAGAATACGACAACTACTGGGGCGACAGCCTGTCCGACCGCACCCTGACCACCAACGTGGGCACCAACACCGGCGACGGCATTGTCATGGCCACCGACATCGGCGCTGATACCACTGGGCTGGAGATCTCCCAGATGATGCCCTCCTCCTCCCCTCTGAAAGGAACCATGACCGACGGCCTGTGGGGCGACGCTTCCGAGCAGATCTGGATCGACGCCTCCGGAAACCGTTTTGTCAACGAGTACGCCGAGAGAGACGTTCTCACCCTGGCTTCCCTAGAGCAGGAAAACGGCATCTTTTACATCATCTATGCCGGCCCCACTGATGACAGCGGGGTTTGTAAAGGCGTATCCTATGACGAAGCTTCCACCTTTGGCGCTGTTCCGTCAAAGCTTGTGGAAAACGGCCACATCTGGTACGGCTCCACCCTGGCCGAACTGGCAAAAGCCACCGAGACCTCTGCCGGCGGCGCTGCCCCGGCTTTCACAGAGGAAGCCCTCCGGGCCACCATTGAGACCTACAACAGCTATGTAGCGGCCCAGAAGGATGAGGATTTCGGCAAGGAAGTGCTGTCCGGAACCATTGACCTGGAGGCCATTGAGGCAGATGATACCGTGGGCATCTGCGTCTCCCCGAGAAAAGCCTCTCTCCACCACACCATGGGCGGCGTGGTCATCAACACCGAGGCCTCTGTCCTGGATACGGAGGGCAACGCGATCCAGGGCCTGTGGGCGGCAGGAGAAGTCACCGGAGGCATCCACGCCGGAAACCGGTTAGGCGGCAACGCGGAGGCTGACATCTTTACCTTCGGAAGAATCGCGGGGCAGAACGCGTCCGCGGCTGTCAAGTAGGGGAGGTCTCCCCCTACTCGCCGTGCCGGGGCGGGGCCGCTTCAGCGGACATATTCCTCTCCGCCCCCGTGTACATAAAAAAACGGTGCTGCCCCTTGCGGGGTTACACCGTTTTTTTGCGCGCGAAGTGTTGGCCGCGGCTCTACGATAAATCCTGAGATACCGCCCGCTTCTCTTCTTTCTCTTCTTCTTTCTTCTCTTCTTCTACTTCCCCATCTTTAGGGCCCTCCTCCGGGATCCCCTTGCACTGATGGAAGATCTTCATAAACTCCTTGCCTGTGATGGTCTCCTTCTCAATAAGGAACTCCGCGATCTTGTCCATAATATCCCGGTTCTCTCCCAGAAGCCTTTTCGCCTCCTCGTAGGCATCTTTCAGCATCTTCATGACTTCCTGGTCAATCTCCGCCGCGGTGGCCTCGCCGCAATTGAGAACCATGCGGCCGCTTAAGTACTGATCCTCCTGGGTGGCCAGACCCATAAGGCCGAACCGCTCCGACATGCCGTACTGGGTCACCATGGCCCTGGCGATCCTGGTAGCCTTCTCAATGTCATTGGCCGCCCCTGTGGTAACGGTCTCAAACACCAGCTCCTCCGCGGCCCGTCCTCCCAGACAGCCCACCAGCATGGCCCGCAGTTCTTTCTCCGTGTTCAGGAACTTCTCCTCCTCCGGCACCTGCATCACATAACCCAGAGCGCCCATGGTCCTGGGAACAATGGTGATCTTCTGCACAGGCTCCGCATCCTTTTGAAGAGCGCTGACCAGAGCGTGCCCTACCTCGTGGTAGGACACAATACGGCGCTCTTCCTTGCTTAAGACCCTGTCCTTTTTCTCTTTTCCCACCAGAACCACTTCCACTGCCTCAAACAGATCCTTCTGACTCACCGCCGCCCTGCCGTTCTTCACCGCCAGGATGGCCGCCTCGTTGATCATGTTGGCAAGGTCGGAGCCCACTGCCCCGGAGGTGGCCAGAGCGATGGCCTCCAAGTCCACCGTCTCGTCTAATGCCACGTTTTTAGCGTGTACCTTCAGAATATTCACCCGTCCCTTTAAGTCCGGTTTGTCCACAATGATCCTCCTGTCAAAACGGCCCGGACGCAGAAGTGCCGGGTCTAAGATCTCCGGACGGTTGGTAGCCGCCAGCACCAGAAGTCCTTTGGAGGAATCAAATCCATCCATCTCCGACAGAAGCTGGTTCAAGGTCTGCTCCCTCTCATCGTTGCCGCCGCCGTAGCGGGAATCCCGGCTCTTTCCGATGGCATCCACCTCGTCGATAAAGATAATGCAGGGCGCGTTGTCCTGGGCCTGCTTAAACAGATCCCTGACCCGGGAGGCTCCCACGCCCACAAACATCTCCACAAAATCAGAACCAGACAGGGAGTAGAACGGCACCTTGGCCTCACCGGCCACAGCCTTGGCAAGAAGAGTCTTGCCTGTTCCAGGCGGTCCCACCAGCAGGGCTCCCTTGGGAAGCTTGGCGCCGATATGGGTGTACCTTCCCGGATTGTGCAGGAAATCCACGATCTCCACCAGCGACTCCTTTGCCTCGTCCTCACCGGCCACATCCGTGAAGGTGACCCCTGTCTCCTTCTGCATGTGCATCTTGGCTGTGCTCTTACCCACGCCCATGATCCCGCCGCCGCCCATGCGCTTCATCATAAAATTCATAAAAAAGATCAGAAAACCAAACATCAAGGCGAAGCTGATCAGATTCTCCAGCCACACGCTGCTGCTGGAATTCTCCTGACGGCCTTCCACCCCCGCCTCCACCAGCCTGCGGGTCAGCTGGTCTCCGCCTTCCATCCTGACAGAAATGTACTCAATGCCCGGCCTGTATCCATCCGCGTCATCCCTTGTCCTGAAGTATACCTCAGAACCGCTTACCCGCACCTCCTTTACCTTTCCATCCTCCAGCGCCCGCACAAACTCGCTGTAGGGGATCTCCTGGGTACTCCTCTTTCCGTTTAAGTAGTCTCCCATCTTAAAGATACTGATAAACGTGATCAGCGCCGCGATCAGTATAATCAGTATGGTCTGCCCCTGACCTGAATTCCTGCCGTCGCCCTTGTTGCTATTATTGTCCATAAATTCCAGTTCTCCTATTCGAAAAAAACTACCTCCTTTGGGGTATACCTTACTATTATAGTGTCAGTCTCCCCATAAATCAAGAAAAGTGTCCTAAAAAAATTATAAATTTTCGTTTTTGAAATATTTGAAAAAAACTATGGATTTCCGTCACCCATGGTTGTATAATCCAAAAGATAATCCAAAGGAGGTTATGAATTATGGTAAAATATGTTTTTGTCACCGGAGGCGTTGTGTCCGGTCTTGGAAAAGGCATCACCGCGGCATCCCTGGGACGGCTTCTGAAAGCCCGGGGCTACAAAGTGACCATGCAGAAATTCGATCCCTATATCAACATTGATCCCGGAACCATGAACCCCGTCCAGCACGGAGAAGTATTCGTAACCGATGACGGAGCGGAGACAGACCTTGACCTCGGACACTACGAGCGTTTTATCGACGAAAGCCTGACCAGAAATTCCAACGTTACTACCGGAAAAGTCTACTGGTCCGTTTTATCCAAAGAGCGCCGGGGCGACTACGGCGGAGGAACGGTTCAGGTCATTCCCCACATCACCAATGAGATCAAAAGCCGTTTTCACCGCAATTATTCTGACACCGAGACGGAGATCGCCATCATTGAGGTGGGCGGCACCGTAGGTGATATCGAAAGCCAGCCTTTTCTTGAGGCCATCCGCCAGTTCCAGCAGGAGGTCGGCTCTGACAACGCCGTCCTTATCCACGTCACCCTTATCCCCTATCTGAAAGCCTCCGGAGAGCTGAAGACCAAACCCACCCAGGCCAGCGTAAAGAACCTCCAGGGCATGGGAATCCAGCCGGACATCATCGTCTGCCGCTCAGAGCATCCCCTTGACGCCCATATCCGGGGCAAGATCGCCCTGTTCTGCAATGTTCCCCAGACCCATGTCCTTCAGAACCTGGATGTGGAGCTTCTCTACGAGGCCCCTCTGGCCATGGAGGAAGAACACTTAGCCCAGGTGGCCTGCCAGTGTCTCAATCTCCCCTGCCCGGAGCCTGATCTTAAAGAATGGAAAGCCATGATCCATGCCTGGAAGCATCCCGAGACCGAGGTCACCGTGGCCCTGGTAGGCAAATATATCCAGCTCCACGACGCTTACATCTCCGTGGCGGAGGCTTTAAAGCACGGCGGCGTGGCCAACCACGCCAAGGTCAATATCCAGTGGATCGACTCGGAAACCGTCACTCCCGAAAATATCCACCAGATTCTTGGAAGCGCCCAGGGGATTCTGGTTCCCGGCGGCTTCGGGAGCCGGGGCATTGACGGCAAACTCCTGGCCATCCGCTACGCCAGGGAGAAAAAAATCCCCTATCTGGGCCTCTGTCTTGGAATGCAGCTGGCCATTGTGGAATTTGTCCGGGATGTGGTGGGACTCACTGACGCCCACAGCGTGGAACTTGACCCCTCCACCCATTATCCGGTCATCCACCTTATGCCGGAGCAGGACGGAGTAAAGGATATCGGCGGCACCCTCAGGCTTGGTTCCTATCCCTGTGTCCTGGACCAGGGCTCAAAAGCCTACCAGCTTTACGGCCAGGAGACTATCCAGGAGCGCCACAGACACCGCTATGAAGTGAACAATGATTTCCGGAGCACCTTGTCCGCCAGCGGCATGCTGTTGTCCGGCATCTCACCTGACGGCCGGATCGTGGAGATGATCGAGCTGCCGGATCACCCCTGGTTTGTGGCGACCCAGGCCCACCCGGAATTAAAATCCCGCCCCAATAAGCCTCATCCTCTGTTCCGGGGTTTTATCGAAGCCGCCTTAAAACACAAGGTGTAGAATCGTAAGGTATAGTCTGCTCTGTTTTGGCCATACTAATCCCGAGGTGAACAGAGATGAATATTTTTTTAGATGACGACGAGGATGATCTTATGGGAACCCCCGTAGCCTCCTCCACGGAATGCACCGGGCTGATCCCGGCACTTCCCCAGTCAGAGGCGCAGATAGAATCCTATGAGGATATCTACCCCTTCATGACCCCTCCAAAAGACAAAGATCCCAAAGTGAAATGACGAAAGGCAAAAAGCAGCCAGGGACTGACAATCACCCCGCCAGTCCCTGGCCGCTTTCTCTCTTCCTAGACAAACACCGCCTGCACCAGCGCCATATACAGTACAGTTCCCGCGCCAATGCTTAAAAGGGAATTGCCCTTCCACCAGTGAAGCACCACGATGACCGCCACAGCTATGATCTCCGGCAGCCCATGGCTTCCCGACCATACATCCACATCCTTTAAGCAGTACACCACCAAAAGACCGATGGTGGCGTAAGGCAGGGTCTTTCCCAGATACTCCACATAATCCGGGATCTTCTTTCCCTGGGGAAACAGAATAAACGGAAGGAAGCGGGTGAGCATAGTAGCTGCCGCCAAAGCCGCCACGATCAGCCCTCCTCTCAAGATCAAGGCCTCATCCAAAACTCTTCACCCCCTTCTTCTTTCCCTTGTACCATACGCTGAGTATAACCAAAATCCCGGCCATAGCGGGGATGATAAACGCCCCGGCTCCCCAAACTTTAACACAGACCACGGAACAGAACACCCCCACAAGGGCTGGCCTGTGATCCTTCTGGCTCTTCCACTGGTCTGTAAAGATCACCACGAACAGAGCCGTCAGAGCAAAATCCAGACCCTTTGTGTCAAAATTCATGAACCCTCCCATGATATTTCCCCCAACGCTGCCCGCCACCCAGTAGAGCTGGTTTAAAAGGGAGATCCACAGGTACACCCACTCTTTGTCAAGGCGAAGGGGAACCCGCTCACCGCACACAACGGAAAATGTCTCATCTGTCAGGGCAAAGATCAGGTAGTTCCTGAATTTTTTCAGCCCACGATATCTTCCCAGCATGGAGATCCCGTAAAACAGATGGCGGGCATTGATCATCAGGCCCATGAGAAATCCGTACACAGGACTCACCATGGAAGCCAGGAGAGTCACCCCCACGTACTGCAGGCTCCCCGCGTACACCAGCCCGCTCATGGCCAGAACCCACCAGATCCCAAACCCATTTACCTTCATCAAGATCCCATAGGCTGCCCCGAGAAACAGATACCCTACCATCACAGGCACTGTCTTTGGAAACGCGTACCTCAGGGCAGCGGCCTTTTCCTTATCCATCACCTTTTCTTCCTCTACTTCCTCTTGCTTTTTTCCCTTTTTTTGGATACCATAGATTGTAGTCTTTTCCCCACATTTTGTCAACGAAAGAGAGGGTAAATGATATGAATCCAGATGACAGCTTCCCCTTTTCCTACGATTGCTGCCAGCTGTGCCCCCGGCGCTGCCGCGTGAACCGCCGCCACAGCCAGGGCTTTTGCCGAAGTGGTGTTAATCCGAAGGTGGCCAGGGCTGCCCTCCACCACTGGGAGGAACCAGCCATCAGCGGCCTCAACGGAAGCGGTGCCGTGTTTTTCAGCGGCTGTTCTTTAGGCTGCTGCTTCTGCCAGAATCACCAGATCAGCCAGGAGGGCTTTGGACAAGAGGTGACCTGTCAGGAGCTTGGCCATATCTTTCTCCGCCTTCAGGCCCAAGGTGCCCACAACATCAACCTGGTCACAGCCACCCATTACCTGCCATCCGTCACAGAGGCCCTGAAACTTGTCCGCCCCGCCCTGTCCATCCCTGTTGTATACAACTGCGGCGGCTATGAGGACCCCCAGATCATAGAGGCCCTGAAGCCCTATGTAAATATCTGGCTTCCTGACCTAAAGTACTCAGACCCTGCCCTGTCCTTCCGCTACTCCAGGGCCGGCGACTATTTTTCCTGGGCCTCCCGGGCCATCACCCAGATGATCCGCCAGACCGGAGAGCCGGTGTTTGATGATAAGGGCGTCATGATGTCAGGGGTCATCATCCGCCACATGGTCCTTCCTGGAGCCAGGCAGGATTCTATTCGGCTTCTCCAGTGGCTGGCCCAAACCCTGCCCAGGTCCCAGTACTATATCAGCCTTTTAAGCCAATACACCCCCTCTCACCTGGGAAGCGGCACCGGTACCTTCCCTGAGCTGAACCGCGGGGTTACTTCCTATGAATATGAAAAAGTTGTGGATACTGCCGTTGAACTTGGCCTGACAAATGGTTATACTCAGAAAAAAAGCAGCGCTAAAGAAGAATACACTCCTCCCTTTGACCTGGAGGGGGTCACACATTGACAGCCGCTGCCGGATATGAGGCAAAACCAAAGGCGGATACCGATCCCTTATCTATCGATATCCGCCTTCATACTATCTCGTCCACTGGACTGTACCTCTCTTTCTTCAGTTATCTTTTTCCTTCCCTGTATCCTCCGCAAGATCCGCTTAATACAGTTTTAGGGGGTCCTGGTCTCATCTATCTCTTGCGGGGTTCACACCTCTCTGGGATAAATGAAACAAATCTTAAGTCTTTGGTGGTCCGTACCTCCTTCTTTAATATTTGCCAGTTTTTGGAAACTCTTGATGAAGTTATCGTCTCTGGCTTGGTGTTTCTTTTTGTTGTCTTTATTCTATCAGATGGCGTTCTATTTGTCAATGCTTTTTTGAACTTTATTTCAAATATTTGTTTTATTTTCAAATTGTATTAATTGATTATAATTATTCAAAAAAATTACACATTTATTCTGAATAATCATTCCGTCCTACAAGCCCATGAACACCAAAAGACCCAAAAAAAGAAAGGCGTCCACCGCTTTCCGCCATACCCTGCCAGGGTACCACCGAACGGGGTGAACGCTTCTCCTATATCCGCGAAAACTCAGATCTTCTCATACCGCTCAACATCGGTCACAAATATGGTGGCTCCGCCCAGCTCCACTGTCATGGGCATCATCATATAGCCGGCTGAGATGGAGGAGATATTGGGGGCCGGAACATTGCAGGTGATCTTCTGCCTTTTGCCGCAGGTCTCCTTGATCAGCTCAATGGCATGGTCCACCTTCTCTGCCTCTGTACCGATCATCAGAGTACAGTTCCCCTTTTTCAAAAACCCGCCTGTGGTGGCCAGTTTGGTGACCATGTACTGATGTTCATTCAGGGCCTCTGTAACCCGGTTGCCGTCATCGGAGCTTACGATCGCATAGATAATCTTCATTGTCAACACCTCGCTTTATAAAATGGATATGGGAATCTACTTGGAATAGCTGGTTACCCGCCGCTCCCCGGTGCTGGTGGTCTCATAAAAAATCTGAATCTTCTCTCCAGGCGCCAGGGCCGGGACATCGCTGCCCCATACAAACTGATAGGTGGTGCCGTTGCTGGTCTGGATGGTGACGCCTGATGGATCCAGCGCTGTCACGCTTCCGGTTACCGAATTGCCGCTGGTTCCGGAGGAGCCGCTTCCCCCGGTACCGCTTCCGGAGACAGACGGACCGGTTCCGGTTCCGCTCTGAGACGTCTGGCTGTTGCTTCCGCCAGGACCCATCGCCCCGCCCGACGACCCGGTGCCCGTGGAATCGCCGCTCCCTCCCGGTCCCGTCTTTCCTCCGGACGCGGTGGTTCCTGTCCCAGACCCGCCGCTGCCCTGAGAAGCCTGGCCGGAGCTGGAATTCCCTGTTCCTGAGGTGTTCCCCGAATTACCGCCTGTCCCGGCGCTTCCCCCCGAACTCTGTCCGGCGGATGCCAGCTGGCTGGCGCTCTCGGGCACCTGCTCTGTGAGATAGCTTTTGGAAACATAACCAACGCTGCCTTTATAGTTGACCCGAAGCCATCCGTTCTCCGACTCACCAGTAACCTCCACCTTCTCACCCACAGACAGTCCTGCCAGTACGCTGGAGCTGGTGGAATAGCTGGAGCGAACCCGCACCGACGCCGTGGCGTACATGGTCTTCTTTACATCTGTTACCTTGTAGGTCTTAGCCGCCGTCGTCTCCGAAGCCGCGGGCCGGGTGGCGGTGGAAGCCGGAGCCGCCGTGGTCTGGGGAACCAGGGCCTGGGTAGACGCCGCTGTCTGGGGAGCCGCGGTGGTCTCCGGCTCTGTCACCGGCTGGGTGGCCGTCTCCTGGCTGTACCCTTCCGTGGACTGGGCAGCGGTCTCTGATGCCGGGGTAGTCTCGTCTGTAACGATCTCTATCATGGTCCCGGCCTTTGTCTCCTGAGAAAGCTGGGCGGAGGTCTCCTCCTGTCCTCCGCCTGTCTCTGCCGCCGTGGTTCCGTTGATCACAATCCCATCCCCGCTGCCGCAGGCTGTTATACCAAGAGCCGCCGCAGCTGCCACAAACACCATCCATTGTCTCTTCATAAATCTTCCTCCATGCTTTTTACACTGTCTCTATTATACACCAGCGCTGTCTGTTTTTCTATTTAAGTTTTTATGACGAAATACGAATTATTCTGCTTGTAATTTTGTTTTGAATTTATTATAATAAATACGCAACATTCGACAGCGAAAATTTACGATTACATATTTGTTGCATAATTCATACTATCACCTTTTTGTATGTTTCGTCAATATTTCTCTGAAAATCTTTCATTTTTATGAATTATGTGCCTTCTTTTTATCCTTTTATACCTTTAGTTTCATTATATTGTATATGTAATTAAATCGTCTGTTTTATTACAATTTATAAGAATTAATGTAGGAAAGGAGTTTCTTTTATGCCTGGCAAACCGAAAACCCCTATCAAGATCATCGGCGAGAGAGATATTGAGCTTCACTTAAGCAATGAGAATCACCACGAACAGATCGTAAAGATCGGAAAGGCCCTGTCCTCCCCTATCCGACTGAATATTTTGAATCTTTTGAAAAATACTACTCTGTCCCTCCAGGAGATCGCGAACATCCTTCACCTGCCTGTCTCTTCCACCGCTCTGCATATCAAGACCTTGGAGGAGGCCCGGCTTATTGTCACCGAGACCCAGCCCGGACTCCACGGCTCCATGAGGGTCTGTACCTGCAGCATGCAGTCATTCCATCTGGAGACCTTTGACGCGGACGCGGATGTGGCTGACAATACCATTACCCTGGATATGCCTGTGGGAAATTATCACGAGGTAGATATTGAACCCACCTGCGGCCTGGCTGACGAGAACGGGATCCTGGATATCTATGACAATATCCGTTCCTTCTATTCGCCTCTGCACACCAGGGCTCAGCTTCTGTGGTTCCAGCAGGGCTATGTGGAGTACCGCTTCCCCAATCTGGCCAATCCTCTTCTGGAGCTTCACGCCCTCACCTTCCAGATGGAGATCTGCTCTGAGGCCCCCGGCTTCCTGGAAGACTGGCCCTCGGACATCACGGTCTCCATCAATGGCCGCGAGGTTGCCACCTACTGTTCCCCAGGGGACTTTGGCGCGCGGCGGGGACGTCTCACCCCCACTGCCTGGCCCAACGGCAGGAGTCAGTACGGCCTTTTAAAAACCTTCTCTGTTCGGCAAAACGGGAGTTACTTAGACGGCCAGCCGGTGAATCATTCCGTAACCCTGGAGGACTTAGCTATCCACAGCAAGCCTTATATCACATTGCGGATCGAAATAAAAAAAGACGCCACCCATGTAGGCGGCATCAATATTTTCGGTGAAAAGTACGGCGATTTCCCCCAGGGGATCGTCATGAGCCTGGTGTACTGATTTTTACAGCGGGTCAAAAGAGGGAGCTGCCCGCAAATCCCCTGGGAACTCCCTCATTTCATGTAATAGCGGGCCAGCTTCACCGTGTTTTCAGCAAATCCCCCCCGCAGCCTTCCAACCGGGTCCGAATCCTCATGGCTTGTGACCCAGGCCAGAAGCTGGATCCTTCTGGCCATGATAAAAGTGGGAATCTCCGCCAGGTCCGCCTTCCTGAGGGGGCGGACTGTCTCATACCCTTTAAGCCACGCCTTCGCCCATTGCCCGGCCCATGGGTGGTCCTCCACAAAGCTCAGGGAGGCGGCCAGATCATACATATGCCAGCCGAATCCGCAGTCATCAAAATCAATGACCTGAATCCGCCCCTTCTCTTTCAGAAGATTGGCTGCCCTCAGATCCGAGTGGATCAGGCCATAATTCTCCTCATCCCTCCCGTACAGGGAAAGCCTGTGCCGGATCCGGCCGCAGGCCTGTTCCAACAATAACCTGTCATCAGAGGACAGCTTTTCGCACTGTCTCCAGTTGCCGAACAATCCTCCCTCCCCGATCATGTGATCGTAATCCCAGTGGGGCCTGGCAAGGTTTCGGCTCTCCTTCCAGCCTGCCGCGTCCAGGTGGAGCATGGCCGCGGTCTGCCCCACCTGGTAAAAATCCTCACAGGCCTTCTGTCCGTCAGACAGATCTGGATGGACTCCCCTTAAGTACTCAAACAGAAGGCATGCGTACGTCTGTCCGTCCGCCTCCGCCATGGTGAGAAAGCCGCCGGCCTCATTTCTCACAAGGACCGGCGTCTTGATCTTGTTCTGCTGCCCCAGATGCTCCAGCCACTTAATCTCTGCCTGAATCTCTTCCGCGGTCCGGTAACCTATTCTGGCAACTCTCATTACCTTACAGGGAAGGTTATCTGAGATCCTTTTCAGGAGAAAGGTGGCATTTTCCGAAACATACAAAAGACTTATGGCCATGGGGGACTTCAGATGGTAAATGCGGCAGGCCTGCTCTGCCGCTTTTTTATAACTGTCCGGCTGTCCGAAATTCACGGTTCAGCCTTCCTTTCTCATGTTCTCATAACAGTACCGGATAATATCCTTCCTGGTGATGATCCCGATGAAATTCCCCTGGTCATCCACCACGGGGACAAAATTCTGGTTCAGGGCTTTGTCGATCATGTCCTCCATGGTGGCGTCAATGGACACCGGGGTGTTATCCGACTTCCTGGGTATGGTGGTCACCGGCATCTGTTCCGCTCCCTTGAGGCTTAGGTTATATTCATTTTTAATTCCCCACAGAAGATCCCCCTCTGTGATGGTCCCTATGTACTTTCCCAGCTTGTTGATTATGGGGATGGCCGTGTACCGGTGAAATTCCATGATCTCAAGGGCCTGGCGCAGCGACTGGTGGTCGTAAATAAAAGCCACCTCACTTTTTGGTGTCAAAAAAAACAGTATATTCATAAAATCTCCTTGTGATTAATGTTGATCCTGCCCTGTGCTGGATCTTGATATCAAGTATACGGTATAGCTCTGAAGATCCTGTGAACAAATTATTAGTTTTTTATAAATATTCCGGGAGATGGCTCTTGACAACAGGAAAAGCCTTTGCTATAATCCCAGTTGTTCATCGGAGGGGAATCTACTGCTGAAAGTATGTTGCCGGATAAGATGGCAGGTCTTGGCCTGCTGCCTTATCCGTTTTTTTATGTACGCGGGGCAGAGAGGAATATGGCCGCTAAAGCGGCCTTGCCCCCGCAGAATTACACAAAGGAGGTAACACATCATGGATAAAAGAAAACAACAAAATCTTCTATTTACAGAAGGGCCTGTATTAGCGCCTCTGCTCCGTTTTGCCATCCCGGTGCTTTTCGCCCTTCTTCTTCAGGCCATGTACGGCGGCACGGACCTGCTGATCGTGGGACAGTTCGCCTCCGCCGCGGACGTGTCCGCCGTGTCCACCGGAAGCCAGGTTATGCAGTCTGTCACCTCTGTGATCACCGGGCTGGCCATGGGCACAACCATCCTTCTGGGGCAGAAGATGGGCCAGAAACAGGAAGGGGAGGCAGGGGACGTGATCGGAGGCAGCATCTGCCTGTTCGCGGTGGTGGCCGCAGTCATTACCCTTGTGATGACGGCAGGGGCTCCGGCTCTCTCCAGGATCATGCATGCCCCGGAAGAGGCATTTGACAAAACCAGCTCCTATGTCCGGATCTGTTCCGCCGGGTCCGGGTTTATTATTGCCTACAATGTGCTGGGAAGCGTCTTCCGGGGGATCGGTGACTCCAAAACTCCTCTGCTGGCAGTGTTCATCGCCTGCGTATTCAATATTGTAGGAGATCTTTTCTTTGTGGCGGTTCTGGGTATGGCCTCCCGGGGAGCGGCCCTGGCCACGGTCATGGCCCAGGGGGTCAGCGTCATCCTGTCCCTGCTTATTATCCGGAGGCGGCAGCTCCCCTTTGCCTTCTCCCGGGCAAATATCCGGTTTCACAAAAGCCTGATCCGCAAAATCCTGGTCCTGGGATTTCCCATCGCCCTTCAGGATTTTCTGGTCAGCGTCTCCTTCCTGGTGATCATTGCCATCATCAACGGCCTGGGAGTCATCGCCTCCGCCGGAGTAGGGGTGGCGGAAAAGCTCTGCACCTTTATCCTGATGATGCCGTCCGCTTTCAGCCAGTCCATGTCCGCCTTTGTGGCCCAGAACTTTGGGGCCGGAAAGATGGACCGGGCCAAACGAGGGATGGTCTGCGGCATGGCGGTGTCCTTTGGCTTCGGCCTTCTGCTGTCCTATCTGTCCTTCTTCCACGGCGCCCTGCTGACAGGCATTTTTGCCAAGGACAGCCAGATCGTCCTGGCAGGGGCGGATTACTTAAAGGCCTACGCCATCGACACCCTGCTGGTGTCCTTCCTCTTTTGTTTTACCGGGTATTTTAATGGCTGCGGCAGGACCGCCTTTGTCATGATCCAGGGGATCATGGGGGCCTTCTGTGTCAGGATCCCAATGTCCTACTTCATGAGCAGGCAGCCGGACGCGTCCCTGTTCCAGGTGGGACTTGCCATCCCTATGTCCACGGTAGTTCAGATCCTGGTGTGCGTCATATATTTCGCGAGATCTCAGAGACAGAGCGCCTCCACTCCCTGACCCGAAAATGTAATTGCCCTTTTAGATGGGACATGATAGAATAGGAAAAATATCATTTTCCTGAAAGGAAACCATATGAATACCATCAGCCAATATGTCAGCTACATCGCGGACCAGTCCCCTTTAAAGATCGTCATCAGCAAGCCCGCCTCCAAGGGAGAGGCTTTCTTAAAAATTGTCATTGACCGGAAAGAGAACTATTATCAGTTGGCAAAATATACGGACAAGCAGGTTTTTCACGAGAATATGGACTTGTCCCAGCTGTCCTCCAGGTGCGCCAAACTTCTGGAGAACACCTATCTCCAGTTGAACGCGTGGACAACGGACCAGGAATTTTCCTTAGGGCTGTCCAAAAAGAAAAAAATCCTCTTTCAGGCCAGGCAAAACCAGAACCCACAACGGCTGGCCTGGAATCCGTCCCACAACAGGAAAAAACAGTATATCCTGGAAGAGGGACAAAGCATCGGCCCTCTTGTGGACATGGGAATCTTCACAAAAGAGGGCAAGGTGATCCGGTCCATGTACGACAAGTACAAGCAAATCAACCGTTTCATTGAGCTTATAGACGATGTGATCAAGAAGCAGGACACCGACCATTTGAATATTATTGATTTCGGTTGCGGCAAATCCTACCTGACTTTTATCGTCTATCACTATCTCACCCAGATCCGGAACATGACCGTGAACATGATCGGTCTGGACTTAAAAGAAGATGTGATCCAAAAGTGCCGTGAGGCGGCCAGAAAATACGGCTACTCCGGCCTCACCTTCCAGCTTGGGGACATCAACGGATTCCACTGTCCCTTTGCCCCGGACATGGTCATTACCCTCCACGCCTGTGACACTGCCACGGATTATGCCCTGTTCAACGCGGTCTCCTGGAATGCCCGGATGATCTTCTCCGTCCCCTGCTGCCAACATGAGCTGAACCGGCAGATCAGCACTGACACCTTATCCCTCCTTACCCGGTACGGCGTTGTCCAGGAAAGGTTTTGCGCCCTGATGACAGACGCCATACGGGCCAACCTGCTGGAATACTCTGGTTACAATACCCAATTGCTGGAATTCGTGGACCTGGAACACACTCCGAAAAATATCCTGATACGAGCCATCAAAAATCCGGGAAAGTCCGGGGATTCCCGGCAGAAGGCCCTTGAGGAAGCGCGGCGGGCAATGTCAGAATTCCATGTGTCACCTGCTTTGTATCGGTTGTTGATTTCCTAATTTTAGGCCATCCATTCTTGTCCCTGCCGGTCTTTACTCCTGGATTCCACTTAAATATTCATGAATCCCCCTGGCTCCTGCCCGGCCTGCCTCCATGGCCAGGATCACCGTGGCGGCTCCTGTCACCGCGTCGCCTCCGGCGTAGACGCCTTCCTTGCTGGTCTTGCCGTTGGACTCTTCCGCCACAATACATTTTCTCCTGTTTACCTCCAGGCCCTTGGTTGTGCTGGAGATCAGCGGGTTGGGGGAGGTTCCCAGGGACATGATCACCGTATCCACATCAATAGTAAACTCGGCCCCTTCTACCGGCACTGGCCTTCGCCTGCCGGAAGCGTCCGGTTCTCCCAGTTCCATGCGGATACACTTCATGCCTTTTACCCATCCGTTGTCATCTACCAGGATTTCCACCGGGTTTGTCAGCAGGTCGAAGAGGATGCCCTCCTCCTTGGCGTGATGAACCTCCTCCACTCTGGCCGGAAGCTCGGCCTCGCTTCTTCTATATACAATATGCACGTCCGCCCCCAGGCGAAGAGCCGTCCTGGCCGCATCCATGGCCACGTTTCCGCCGCCCACTACGGCCACCTTTTTGCCTGCCGCAATGGGGGTGTCGTGGTCGTCGCAGAAAGCTTTCATCAAGTTGCTTCTGGTTAAGTACTCGTTGGCGGAGAACACGCCGTTGGCATTTTCCCCGGGGATTCCCATAAACATGGGAAGGCCCGCGCCGGAGCCGATGAACACCGCGTCAAATCCTTCCTCATCTAAAAGCTGGTCAATGGTCACCGACTTGCCGATGATTACATTTGTCTCAATCTTTACACCCAGCTTTTTTACGTTCTCAATCTCCGGCTTCACCACCCCGTCCTTGGGAAGACGGAACTCAGGGATGCCGTAGAGCAGCACGCCGCCGGGCTCGTGAAGGGCCTCAAAGATGGTTACCTCATAGCCCATCTTTGCCAGATCTCCGGCACAGGTCAGACCGGATGGGCCGGATCCTACCACTGCCACCTTCTTTCCGTTGGTGGTCTTTGCCGCTTCCGGCACAAAGCCATGTTCCCTGGACCAGTCGGCCACAAATCTCTCCAGCTTGCCGATAGACACCGGCTCTCCCTTGATTCCCCGGACACACTGTCCCTCGCACTGGCTCTCCTGGGGGCACACCCGCCCGCAGACAGCGGGGAGAGCGGAAGACCTGGCGATGACCCTGGCGGCCTCCTCAAATTTGCCTTCCTTCACTTCCCCTACAAACCTCGGAATGTCAATGGCTACAGGGCAGCCTTTCACGCATTTCGCGTTTTTACAATTTAAACATCTGGAAGCTTCTTCCATGGCCTCCTCTTTATTATATCCCAGACAAACCTCTTCAAAGTTTGCGGCTCTCACCTTAGGGTCCTGCTCACGGACCGGAACTTTCTTCAATACGTCCATCATTTCCTCCATTTTGCCTATATTTTTCAGCAACTGCTGAATGTCAGTCATTTTCGCAGTGTCCACATCCGCCGTGGTGGGTATCTCCTTCTCTCAGCTTCAGCATGGCGCGGCCTTCCTCTGTCTTGTACATCTGCTGCCGCTTCATGGCCTCGTCAAAATTCACCTGATGACCGTCAAACTCAGGGCCATCCACACAGGCAAATTTCACCTGACCGCCCACTGTCAGGCGGCAGGCTCCGCACATGCCGGTTCCGTCCACCATAATGGGATTCATGCTGACAATGGTGGGGATCTCCAGTTCTTTTGTCAGGAGACACACAAACTTCATCATGATCATGGGGCCAATGGCCACACACACATCATAATGCCGGCCCTGGTTCTGTACCAGATCCTTCACAACATCCGTTACCATGCCTTTTCTCACATAGGAGCCGTCGTCTGTGGTGACATAAAGATTCCCTGCCACCGCCTTCATCTGGTCCTCCAGGATCAGCATATCCTTTGTCTTGGCTCCCACGATCACATCCGCGTCAATGCCGTGGTTTCTCAGCCACTTTACTTGTGGATACACAGGAGCGGTGCCCACGCCTCCCGCGACAAACAGCATCTTCTTATTTTTAAGGGTATCCAGATCCTCGCTCACAAACTCGGAAGGCCGCCCCAGGGGTCCCACGAAATCCCGGAAGCTGTCCCCGGCTTTCAGGGAAGCCATCTTCTGGGTACTGGCTCCCACGATCTGGAACACAATGGTGACGATCCCTGTTTCTCTGTCATAATCACAGATGGTCAGAGGAATCCTCTCTCCCACCTCATCCATTTTTACAATCACAAATTCCCCCGGTTCGCAGGCTCTGGCTACCCGGGGAGCTTCTACGTCCATGAGGTAGATCTTGTCTGCCAGCTGCTCTGCTTTCACTATCTTGTACATCTCATCATTCCTCCTGGTTTATGTATTCCAGAAAACACGAAAGTGTCTGTCTCCTGGTCGTAAGTATTATCATATCACCTTCTTTTGGCGCTGACAATCTTTTCTTGCCATAACGCTTTTATTCCCTGATAAAACATGCTATGATTTATTCACAAAAAGGAGGTTGTATTTATGAATCCCTATACAGATCAATCACCTGACCGCTCCTCACTCATGAATCTGCTGGACACCATAAGAGAGAATATGGCCCAGGTCATCATAGGCCGGAAAAATACCATAGATCTTCTCCTGACCGCCCTGCTGGCAGACGGCCATGTCCTTTTAGAGGATGTGCCTGGCACAGGAAAAACCATGACGGCAAAATCCCTGGCAAAAAGCCTGGACCTTCAATTTTCCAGGATCCAGTTTACCCCTGACCTTCTGCCCTCCGATGTGACCGGACTCAACTATTTTGATCAGAAAGAGAGCCGGTTTGTGCTGCGCAGAGGGCCTGTGTTCACCCACATTCTTCTGGCTGACGAGATCAACCGGGCCACCCCCCGGACCCAGTCCAGCCTTTTGGAAGCCATGGAAGAACGGCAGGTAACCATTGACGGGGACACTTATGTGCTGGAACACCCGTTTTTCGTCATCGCCACCCAGAACCCGGTGGAGACCGCGGGGACTTATCCCCTGCCTGAGGCCCAACTGGACCGCTTTCTCATGGAGGTCTCCATGGGATACCCGGACCGGGAAGGGGAACTGGCAATCCTGGAACGGTTCGGGGCCAGGAATCCCCTGGACACCCTGGGCCCTGTGTGTACCACGGAAGAGCTGGCCGGTCTCAGGAAGGCCGCGAAAGAGGTCTACGTCCATCCGCTGATGAAGGCCTACATAGTGGACCTGTGCCAGGCCACCAGAACAGACAGCCAGATCTTAAACGGTGTCAGCCCCAGGGGGACTCTGGCCCTTTTCAGGGCAGTCCGGGCCTATGCCATGGTACAGGGAAGAGGCTATGTGGTGCCGGAGGATGTGAAAGCCTTGGCAGTCCCGGTCCTTGCCCACCGCCTCACCACTGCCAGGAGCTTTGGCTCTAAGTCCTCGGCAAAGGAGATCACGGAGCGTCTCCTGTCCACCGTAAGCCTTCCCACGGAAGACTGGAGACAGCGGGTATGAAGGTTTTTACAATGGTTGCCTGCGCCTTCCTTCTCTGGACTCTCCAGGGAGCGCTGTTCCACCGGTTCTGGGCAAGAAAACTTTCGGTCATCCTGTCCTTTGGCTGTCAAACCAGGGTTGAAGGAGAGGACGGGATTCTCAAAGAAACCATCACCAACGCCAAGGCTCTTCCTGTTCCAGTACTCCATGTAAAATTTCAGATGGACAGACATCTGGTATTTACCTCCTCAGGCAATTTTAAGGTCACAGATAACAGCTACCGCAGCGATATTTTCTCCTGCATGCCCTGGCAGGAAATCCGGCGCGGCCTTAAGTTTCAATGTCAAAAACGGGGATATTATACCATCTCACAGGTACAGCTGGTGAGCTATGACCTGTTTTTCACCGGACATTTTGTGGCATCCGTTCCTGTTTGGACCGCTCTGTACGTGTACCCCAAAGCCGCGGACGCCCAGCGGCTTGATCTCCCCTTCTGGAATCTTATGGGGCAGGCCCTGGCCCGCCGGTCCCTGCTCCTGGACCCTTTTGAGATTCAGTCCGTGCGGCCTTATGAGTCCTATGACCCCTACCGCAGTGTCAACTGGAAGGCAACCGCGCGCACGGGGGAACTGAAAGTCAATGTCTTCTCACCCACCGCCTCCTGGCAGGTGATGTTTCTGCTGGACGTGGATTCTGACCGCGTCTGGAAAGATGAGGCACTGACAGAGGAAGCCATCCGTCTCTGCGGTTCCTACTGCCAGCTGCTGATCCGGGAAGGAATCCCTGTGTCTGTCTGCTCCAACGGCACTGACTGTCTGAGCGGGGGAATAGGATTTCTGGAACCCGGAGCCGGACCGGATCATCTGATCTCTGTCATGGAACTGCTGGCCCGCATCCAGATCGAGGGAGACGGCCATCTTCCCATGGAGCAGGTTCTGGAAGAACTGGCGGTTCCGGGATCTTTTGTCCCCGAAGGAAAAGATTCCCTCATCTATATCCTGATCTCTCCGAGAGGGCGGTCCTCTGTGGCCAAAGCATATGGTCACCTGTGCCGCCAGAGTCCTGGTTCCCAGTGGATCCTGCCTGTACGGCCAGGTCAAACTTCCTGGACAGAGGAGCTAATGCCTCAGGAAATTTCCCATATCTCTATTTATCCGTGGGAGGTGGCTTATGACTATTCGCGAACTTCTTAACTACTGGTTCGGAAAGAAACGCTCCGGATTTTATATCTTCTGGGGCTTTCTTTTCGGTGCCGGGTATTTGGGGGGAATCCTGCTTTGCTCCTCTGTATCCCAGACCCTTTCCCGAACACTGAAGTGGGGAGGGTTCATTGGCTTTCTCATCAATGCCATGGCGTTTTTCGTCCATATGAATCTTCACGCCTGCCACTGGTTTCTGGGACATTTTCAGGACACGGATCACCTTCCCACAAAACAGATCAATCTGGTAAATTCTTTTTGCCTGACCTTGTTTTTGACCCTCTGCGCCGGAGTTCTTCCCGGGGCGGCCTGGGGGCTGGAGCCTCTGTGGCAGGCCATAGGGCAATGGTTTGCCAGACACACCAGCCTGGACCAGGCCGTGTATCCGGCCCTGAACATGGAACCGGAAGCCGTGGAGGCCCCGGATCTGTCGGCGCTTTTAGGCCAGGCCAGACCTACCCCCCAGTGGCTTCTGACCCTGGATGAGCTTCTGCGGGGACTGGCATATATAATGCTTATTATCCTCGGGCTTCTGGCCATCCGGGGTCTGTGCCGGGGTATCTGGAGATGGATCACCAAGCCCAGACAATTTGACAGTGATGAAAAGATCTATCTGACCCCGTCCTGGTCCCTGGCTTCTGACAAAAAGAAGCCTGGCGGAAAACGGCCCCGCCTCCGCTCCCGCTCCTACAGTCAGAGGGTCCGGCGGCATTATCAAAAGCGGCTCCTGTCTCTCTCCAGAAAAAAGAAGATCCCCCTTTCTTCCTGGGCATCCCCTGAGGAGTTAGAGCGGGCTGTGGGACTTAACGAGGAACTCCTTCACCGAATCTATGAAAAGGCAAGATATGGGAAAGAGGAGTGCGGCAGAGGGGATTGGGAGACGGTTCTTGAGGCGGAAAGACGGGGGCGGGGTCCCAGCGCCAGTGACCGCTCTGACGGGGACCAGGCGCTCCATTGACCATCAGCGGGGTGATCCGTCTGGAGCGGACCGCCCCGTGTACAATCGAGCAGGGGAGACCATACTCCTCTCCGCCCCGTGTACATTAAAAAAGGCTGACAGACCACCCTGGTCTGCCAGCCTTTTTTGATTCGTCTGTTTACTGAACCCAGACTCCATCTTCTCCCACCTGATATCCGTCAGGGGTCACGGTGTTCACCAGCAGTTTTCCTCTGGTGCCGTCTGAGATGTCATTAAAGTAATACCATTTGCCGTCAATCTGATGCCAGCCTGTGTACATGCCGCCCAGACTTCCGTCTGATACCGCATGAAGATAGTACCGCTCTCCGCCCTGGTCAAACCAGCCTGTAACCATGTAGCCTTCCCTGTTAAAATAGTACCAGAGACTGGTTCCGTTCCAATCCAGCAGAACCCACTGATCGGAAGGCCAGGTTCCGTCGTCAAACTGGAACCACCAGCCCTTGTCGTCTTTCTTCCACTGGTCATCCCGGTTGCCTTTCCTCTGGTTCCTTGAGGAAGAGCTTCCGCTTCCGCCGGAACCGCTTCCAGAGCCTCCGCCTGTGATGGTACCTGCCGGCTTTTCATTGTCATCGCCGCCAAAGGAAGCGCTGTCATTAACGGGAACCGTCTGATCCAGGCTGTTGAGGGCCATGGCCTCCTGCACCTCTCCGCAGGCGATCGCGTCCACCCCGTAGCCGTCATAATCTTCAAAAACCACCCCGTAGGTATAAGCGGCAATCTGATCCGCCTCGTCAAATCCTAGGGTAATCTTAATGGTTCTGTTTCCTCTGGCTTCCAGCAGATTATCCTCCCGAATGGAGTTCACGGTCTGGCTGATAATATCCCACAAAAGTCCGGACTCAGGCCTGGTAAGAGGATTGTTGCTGCCTCCATACGGAATCTCCCAACTGCCGCCCCGGGCCGCTGCCGCCGCCGGGTCCGCCGCGATCCCCACATAGGCCTTGCCGGCCTTCATCAGGCCTGTCACATCCGCCTTCTCCTGGTCGTCCCCAAGCAGGTCTATGACCACTTGCCCTGAGAAAGCGGTGGGCACACAGACTCTGACATAGTTTTCATATGGCATGGAGTACATCCTTCTTCTGTAGATCTCATTGGTGTGGAGAACACCGTAAAGGTTTGCCTGGCCTTTCAACATGTACTCAGAATCCGTATAGGTCTTCCCGTCCGCGCTTTCCGATACCCTGGACACCTCCGCCTTGTCCGGAACCTGTGCCATGGTCTTCTCAATCACTTCCTTATCTTTTACCGGATTTCCGAAAATAGGCTCCGCCTGGGCGATGCTCATCATCAGTTCCCTGTCGCCCTCTAAAATCCAGCCGTCCCGGATCACCTGGTCAAGGGCTTCCTCGAACTTGTCCAGATAGTCTTCCCGGCTGCCGTAAAGCTCTTTTATGGTCTCCTCGTCAAGGTATACCATGGAACCGCCGTCCGTGGAATAGCCGCCGTTGGCACCGCCGTAGTAAGAAGCCACGGGAACCGTAAGCTGAGGAGACATGATCCCGGTGGTCATGTTGCCGTACTCGTCCCGCTCCGGGATAAAGATACCGAAACCGGACATGGTGAGCAGATTTCCCCTGATCTCATCCTTAGAAGGACCATAAGGCGCGGGGGTTCCTTCTGCCGCCCACTTGTGAAGATTCCACAGAGCGCCGTTGACAAACACATCCATGTTCATGTCGCTGACCGTGTGAGGCTTTCCGTCGTCCCTGTTCTTAAAGCCCGGATACTCTCCCGCGGGGCGTCCCGCGCTGATCTGAATCTCATCGGTCATGTCCGGAAGGAAAATCTTCTGTGAATGGGAAGCTCCAGCCACCACATAATGGCGGTAGAGGTTGCCCTCTTCATCGGAATCATCCTTTACCGGCCCTGGGTTGTAGTCATTTTCCCCTACCAGCAGGATAAAGGGAACATCTGTGTCCGCCACAGGCTTGAACGCTTCCCCGTAATTGACCTGAGTGCTGGAATTGATGGCAGCGCTGGCCATGCCTCCTACCACATTGAGGAATCCGTCAAAAATATGGGGCGTGTTCTTGTATTCCTCTGTCAGCAGGTCCTTCGGATCCTGGATATCATCCATAGACTCCGGCATATGGTTGGCCACAGAAAAATTGTTGACAAAGGTATTTACATAAAAACCAGACTGAGACTGGCCGGTGACATAGGTCCACACATCACCGGAGTACTCACCGCCGTAGAGCAGAGGCGACTTTTCGGTTTTCAGCATGGTTCCCACCTGGGCCAGCATGTCCCAGAACAGGCCGTTCTCATCTTTTCCGTCCACTGTCCAGTCCAGAGCCTCATACCGGTCCGGATCAAAACGCTTTAAGCTCTGAACATTCACATCTTTTGAGGTAATGCCTATGTAAATGTGTCCGCTCCGCATATAGTAATCGTAGCTTCTCCTCCAGACATCCGGCAGATCCACTCTGCTGCTGGCATTTAAAATGTCAATGTACACCACGCCGGAGAAATCAGACATGTCCTCTGGCTGGAACAGGATGATACGGTTAACATACTCCGCGGCCTCTGTATCCACTGCCAGCTTTCCATCCTGAACACTGTACACATTGGCGGTTCCCTTGAGGAAATACTCTTTTTCCGTGTACCCGTAGGACTTCAGATCAATATTTCCCTTTGACCGGCCAGGTCCCTGGCTCAGATAGGGGAAGCTGTCCTCTGTCTCCGGGATATTCAGCTGATCTCCTGTCAGTTCCCTGCCGTCTGTGCCCACAAAGGTCACCTTGCTGTTGAAGGACTCCACTGCCTTGATGTGAGCCCCGGTAGGATCCTGGTGGTCAGGTTCCGCAGAAACGGCCCCATTTACCGGAACCGTGGTATCCAGGCTGTTGAGAGGCATGGCTTCTTTTACTTCTCCGCAGGCGATCTTGTCTACCCCGTATCCGTCAAAATCTCCGAATACAACGCCATAGGTGTAAGCGTAAACCTGATCCTTCTCATCATATCCCAGGGTGATCTTCAAATCATCGGCGCTTCTGTCTCCCAGAAGATTATCCTGTCTCACAGAGTTTACGGTCTGGCTGATGATATCCCACAAAAGCCCCAGCTCCTGTCTGGTGTCGGGTTTGCCGGCCCCGCCATAAGGAATCTCCCAGCTGCCGCCTCTGGCCTCAGCCCCGGCCGGATCCGCTGTGATTCCCACATAGGCCTTACCGTCCTTCATCAGATCGGTCACGTCCGCCTTCTCTTCTCCCTCTCCTATAAGATCCACGACCACATCGCCGGCAAAGGACTGGGGAACGCAGACTCTCACGTAGTTGGCGTAAGGCATGGAGTACATTCTTCTTCTGTAAATCTCATTGGTGTGGAGAACACCGTACATGTTGGCCTCACCCTTTAACAGGTACTCAAAATCCGTGTACCCGTTTCCATCCCCGCCGCCGGAGACACTTGACAGCTCTTCCTTCTCAGGAACCGCCGCCATGGCTTCCTCCACAAATTCTTTGTGTTTTGCCGGGTTTCCGAATATAGGTTCTGACTGGGCCAGATCCATCATCAGCTCCTTGTCCTCCTCCAGAATCCAGCGGGCTTCAATAACTTCGTCAAGGGCTGTCTCATATTTCTCCAGATAGTCCTCTCTGCCGCTGTAAAGTTCCTGGATAACTTCCTCGTCAAGATATACCATGGAACCGCCGTCTGTGGAGAACGCGCCGTTAGCGCCGCCATAGTAGGAGGCCACAGGCACGGTCAGCTGAGGAGACATGATTCCTGTACTCATGTTGCCGTACTCATCCCGCTCAGGTATAAAGCGTCTGGACTCCACAGTGCCCTCAATCTCATCCGTTGATGGTCCGTAAGGCGCCGGAATGCCTTCTGCCGCCCACTGGTGAAGGTTCCAGAGAGCTCCGTTAACGAACACATCCATGTTCATGTCGCTTACGGTGTGGGGCTTTCCGTCTTCTTCTCTCACCTTAAAGCCCGGATACTCTCCTGCCGGACGCCCTGCCCTGATCTGGATCTCGTCAGTCATGTCCGGAAGAAAGATCTTCTGAGAATGAGAAGCTCCCGCTACCACATAATGGCGGTACAGATTATCCTCTTCGTCGGAATCTTCTCTCACGGGCGCGGGATTGTAGTCATTCTCACCTACCATTAAAATATAGGGAACATCCGTATTCCTTACAGGCTCTGAGGTCCTGATCGCCGCGGAGCTGGAGTTGATGGCCGCGCTGGTCATACCCCCTACCATGTTGAGGAAACCGTCAAAAATATGGGGTGTGTCTTTGTATTCCTCTGTCAGCAGATACTCGGGGTCGTCGATAGCTTCCGCATCCTCCGGCATATGGTTTGCCGCGATAAAATTGTTGACAAAGGTGTTCACATAAAAACCAGACTGGGACTGGCCGGTGACATAGGTCCACACATCGCCGGAGTACTGTCCGCCGTAGAGCAGAGGAGACTTTTCCGTCTTCAGCATGGTTCCCACCTGAGCAAGCATATCCCAGAACAGGCCGTTCTCCGTCTCCCCATCCACTTTCCATGTCAGGGCATCGTACCGATCCGGGTCAAACCGCTTCAGACTCTCAACATTCACATCTTTTGAGGTGATTCCTATGTAAATGTGTCCGCTCCGCATATAGTAGTCATAGCTTCTTCTCCAGATGTCCGGCAGATCCACCTTGCTGCTGGCATTTAAGATATCAATGTACACCACGCCGGAGAAATCCGACATATCCTCTGGCTGGAACATGATAATACGGTTAACATACTCCTTGTCTTCCTTGTCAACCTTAAGTACTCCTTCCTCGGCGCTGTACACATTGGCTGTGCCTTTCAGGAAATATTCTTTCTCCGTGTAGCCGTAAGACTCCAGGTCAATGTTTCCCTTTGTCCGGCCAGGGCCCTGGCTCAGATATGGGAAGCTGTCCTCTGTCTCCGGGATATTCCGTTCATCCCCTGTCAGTTCTTTGCCGTCCGTGCCCACAAAAGTCACCTTCTTGTTGAAGGACTCCACCGCCTTTACATGGGCATTGGATGGAGTGGAACGGGTGTCCGCTTTGTCCTCCAGAGCGACGGTCTCCGGTGAATCCGCCTCCTCTTTTGGCACTGTAAGGGTTCTGAGGGCGCCGCCTGTCCTGATGTCCGCCATGGCTGTCCCGGGAACCGTCGCTGTCATAGCTACGGACACGGTCAGCAACCATGCGCATCTTCTTTTGATGTGCCGCAAATTCATATGCGTTCCTCCTGTCTTTTAACACATGTCCTGGAAATCTCTCGCCTCCTTGACAAAAATTTCCCGAACACGTTTGTGCCTGGAATGCCTGACGGCATCCCGCCTGTAGCTGCAACCGGCAACCGAGAAGGTGCTTAAAATCACCGGATTATAGTTTATTTTACAGGATATTACCAACGTTTTCTACAGGATTCTTTTAACATATTTCGCATTTTTTTAACATTTTTTTCACAATGTATTGTTCTTTTGCATATATATTTTCACACTTATCCATTCTTTTATATGCACTTTATTCATAGTTTTTCAAATCACGTTATTGTTCATTGTATATATTTAAAATTCCCGTCCTGACAGCAGGACAAGCCCCCAGGGACCTTCCGCAAGATTCCTGGGGGCTTATCTTCCCTGTCCGCTCTGACCCTATTGCATCCCGGCGAACTGATTCTTAACCTTCATAACTTTCTGCTGTTCCGCTGTCTCTGTAGAATACCAGCCCTTGGCGGACATTTTCTTATAAATGTCGTCCTGCATGCACAGGCTGTCATCCAATGCCTGGTCAAAAGCCTGATGCACATTTTGGGTGGATGATTCTATGGTGCCGTGAAGATACAAGTCGCACACTCCCTTTGTAGTCAGGAGCAGGTTTTCCATAATACATCTGTCATCCATGTCCATCCCTCCTTAAATCAGATTATAAATGCTGTCAAAGATCTGCTGGTGTGTCTGGGAAAGCTGTTCCGCGCAATTTTTCAGTTCCGGATCCTGCAGATTCTTAACCGCCTCCTGGCACTGGGTTTTTAAAAACTTCTCATGCCCCAACGCGTCTTCAATATAGCTTAATTCTTTCGGACTCATATTGATCTCCTCCTGTCGCTTTTTCCTGTACACATTGCCGCGGGTTCGCTGCCTTATTAATCTGCCCGGGACAAAAGAAAAACATGCTGGCATATCCTGCATGTCCAGCATGTTTTTTCAAATTTTCCTATCTACAATTCATTTAAAACCGGCCGCGGCCTGGGGAGATCAGACAGGCGGGAATCCCACCCACTGGGAAGACGACAGATACAGCTCATTCTCCTTGCGCCCCGAACAGGCTTTTCTCAGCTTCACGGAAGCTCCAAAAAGCATCAGTTTATTCACCTGTCTGGCATGTTCCGGACAAACCTGTACGCACCTCATGCAAGAGATACACCTGCCTCTGTCTGTCTCACGGGGGTTATCCCGCGGGATGGCCGCCGCGGGACAGAGAGCCCCGCACTTTTCGCAGCCTTTGCAGGAACCGCCGGTCTCCGGAACCATGGGTATGGTATGATATTCTTTGTAGGGAAATCGGCCCGGCACATAGAAATCACTCCAGGAATCCGGCTTTAACAGGATCTTTCTGATATCCTTTGCCATGAACCGCAGATCCTGGCAGTCTCTGTCATCCGGCCGTCCCCGGCCGTACTGGCGCGTGATGGAATGTTCCGCCACCGCGGCAACTGCCGCCACCACCTGAAAGCCGCGGCCTTCCATGGCCTTTCTAAGCTCCAGGAGGGCATCCTCATAAGCCCTGTTTCCATAGGAAACCACCACTACCGCCGCCGCTCCTTTGGCCCGGACCTTAGTGAAATTCTCTATAGCCGCCTTGGGGATCCTTCCCCCAAAGCACGGCGCTCCCACCAGACACACATCCCCGGGCTCAAACCGGTACAGTCCATAATCTTTCCCGGAGAGGGAAAAGTCCATCTCCTTTGGCGTCCCAAACTCTCCCGCCAGAATATCAAGGATCTTTTTGGTCCCGCCGGTGGGGCTAAAACTCATCGTATACACTTTCATCTTCTTCCCTCGCAAGTCACCTGACAGCGGATGCCGCCTCCCCCCGCGGCGGGCATGTCCTGGGCCTTTCTCTTCTGTAAACGCCTGCTCTACAGTACCAGGGATGGAGCGGAGTACACCCTCCCTCCCAGCTCGTTATCCAGCATATAGAGGGCTCTTGGGTCCGAGCCGAACAGGTCATACTTCTTAATCAGTCCCTCAGCGTTGGTCTCCTCCTCGCCCTGCTCTTTCACAAACCAGTCTAAAAACTGCATGGTGCGGAAATCCTTCACATTGTCCGCGGCTTCGTAGATGGAGTGGATCAGGCTTGTCACTAACTGTTCATGCTCATACCCTCCATGGAGCGGATCCGCCAATTCCTTCAGCTCCTTATCCGGCTTGTCGATAGCGTCCAGAGTCACCTTGTGACCATTGTTCTGCAGATACTTCATGAACAGCAAGGCGTGGTCTCTCTCCTCCTGAGCCTGGATCTTATACCAGTTGGCAAAGCCCTCCAGACCATTATCCGTGTAGAAATTGGAAAAATCCAGATATAGATAAGCGGAATAAAATTCCTTATTCACCTGCGCGTTCAGCAGCTCCGCGACTTTAGCGTCTAACATGACGATCTCCTCCTTTGTTATCCAGGCATTTTCTGCCTCTTGCCAATATTCTATCATTAAATAGGGAAAATGTAAACAGCGGGGTGATCATCCATGGTGTGAACACTCCCCTCCGTTACTGTTCACATTCGTTCACAGCAACTGGCAAAAATCCATGGAAATCGCCTGCGGCGATGGGATTTTTGCTCTCTGGCCCAGTTTATCATACAGTCCGCGCGGCAGGCGCGCGGACCTACCTGATGAGTACCTCCCCTTCCTTGTCCATCTTCCGAAAGATCCCCAGGCAGATCACCAGGGACAGGACTATGGAAATAAAGTCCGCGGTGGGTTGGGCGTAGATGGCCCCATCCAGACCAAAGAGCCTATCCAGGATAAACACTAACGGAATAAAGATGAGACCCTGGCGGCAGATGGTCAGCACCAGAGACGGGATAGCTTTTCCCATCCCCTGTATGGTGTTGATACACAAAAACAGAATCCCAAGCACGGGTCCTGACAGCTGCAGGGCGATCACCATCTGAATCCCATAGGCGATAACCTCCTGATCATTGATAAACGCCTGGATCACTGCCTGTCTCGCGAGGACCATGACCACAGTCAACACCGTTCCCAGCGCCACGGCGCACATCCCGGTAAAACGGAACACCCGCGTCAGCCGCTTCTTATTTCTGGCACCGTAGTTATACCCGATGAGAGGCTGGATCCCGGAGCACAGTCCGATCTGCAAAAGCACCACCAGCATGTTGGCTTTCATGGCCACACCCATGGCCGCCACCGGAGTGTCCCCATAGCTTACCAGCACATGGTTCAGCACAATGTTGGCGCAGCTCATAAGGATATTGTTGAGAGAAGCCGGAATCCCGATGGCCATAACCCCTGTCCCGATCCTATCCCCTGCCTTAAAGTCCTTGAGACGGATAGACAGGCTGGATTTCTTTCTGAGAAAATACAAAAGATAAAACCCGCTGGCAGCCATATTTCCAATAACCGTGGCCACCGCGGCGCCTACCACTCCCCAGCCAAAGCCCAGGATCATAACAGGGTCCAGCACAATGTTTGTGATGGTTCCGATCATGTTGCCGATCATGGATTCCTTGGCAGCTCCCTCTCCTCTCAGGATGTTGCCGAACGCGGTGCCGAACATGATGAAGGGGCCCCCGAAGGCGATGTAGGTCAGATAATCCCTGGCATAGCTGATGGTGTTTTCACTGGCTCCGATGAGCTTTAAGATCACCTCCATCCCCACAAGGAAGAGGACTGCCATGATCACTCCCAGCCCCAGGGAACCATAGCAGCAAAAAGAAGAGATATTCCGCGCCCGCTCCACCTTCTTCTCTCCCAGGGCCCTGGAGATCGCGGAGCTGCCGCCGATGCCGAACAGATTGCCCAGAGCCATGAACACCATGAACACCGGGGTCGCCAGAGAAACCGCCGCCACCTGCATGGGATCTCCTGTCTGTCCAATAAAAAATGTATCCGCCATATTGTAGATAACCACCACAAGCATGGAGATCATGGTGGGGATAGCCATGACCGCCACAGCCTTGGCCACCGGCGCTTCTTCAAATAGTTGTCTGTTGTCTTTCATATGTTCCCATTCCTCCTTTTCCTGTCGTTCGCACACTGACAAATTTTTCGCGAAAAAAATTCAGTCCGGCCAGTGGATCCCTCCACGGTCAAACCGAGCCATGATATTGTTCCCGGCACAAAAAGAATGCCAACCAATCAGTCTTTATACTTCACTGATTTCGTCAGCATCTATTGGATATTCTCTCCGATTCGCCGGACTATATCTAAAAAAAATTCTGTCTCCTCATCTGTTATGCCGCCCCGGAGCATGTGCTCAAACCGCCTGAGCCTGTCCACCATCCTCTTTTGGGCCTGACTCCCCTTTTCTGTAAGGATAATCCTTTTAAGCCTGGCATCCTGAGGAACCGGAACCCTTCTGACATAGCCGTTATTTTCCATTAATGTCAGCATATGGCTGGCCGTGGACCGGCGTATGGAAAACTCTTTTTCTATATCTCTCTGCACGACCTCCCTCTCACCCTGACGCACCAGAAAACTCAGCACCCAGAGCTGGTGGGCTGTGAGACTCTCTTCCTCCTCAGCCACCATCTGATTGATCTTCCGGTGCAGCAGGTTGGACAAGGTGCGGATCTCAAATCCTATGTGTTCCTTTTCCATGGAACCGCATCCCCTTCGCAAAAATTGCCAAATCCGATCTTGATTGTCAGCACTCTAACATTCTACCAGGAAACCGGCTTTTTTTCTATGGCAGATTTCCACAAAATTCCACTTCATCCGCAACTGCCTTCTATACGGAATTGTCAGTCTGTCCGGCCCCGCACGGCCCGTTATTCGTCTCAGCCTCCGCCGTAATTTCTTCTATGCTGTATGTCCCCGCTTCCACTCTTTCACCTGCTCTAACTTCCTGGCAGCCTCCTTCTCCGCTCCCTGGTCTCCCGGCTGGTAGTACTCAGTCCCCACAAGGTTATCGGGAAGGCACTGCATGGCCGCCACTTTCTCCTGGGTGTCGTGGGCGTAGACGTAGCCTTCCCCATAGTGAAGCTGGCCCATAAGGCTGGTGGGGGCATTGCGGATCACCAGGGGCACTGGCTCCGACAGCATGTCTTTCGCATCCTTTTTCGCCTTCTCGTAAGCCATGTAAGCGGAATTGGACTTGGGTGCCATGGACAGGTAGATCACCGCATGGCTCAGGTGCACATCGCACTCCGGCATCCCCAGGAAATGGCATGCCTGATAAGCGGCCACCGCCACCTGAAGAGCCTGGCTGTCCGCCATGCCCACATCCTCGCTGGCAAACCGCACCAAACGCCGGGCCACATACAGCGGGTCCTCCCCGGCCTCCAGCATCCGGGCCAGCCAGTACACAGCAGCGTCCGGGTCCGTGTTGCGCATGGACTTGTGAAGAGCGGAAATGAGATTGTAGTGCTCCTCCCCCTTTTTATCGTAGAGAAGACTCTTTTTGCCCACGCACTGGCGCAGCACCTCTGGTGTGATGGTGGTCTTGTCAGCGCTGATCTCCCCGTTGGTCACAGCCATCTCCAGCACATTGAGAGCCGTCCTGGCGTCCCCGTTGGCAAACCTGGCGATCATATCCACCATATCGTCGGTGATGTCAATGTTCAGATAGCCGAACCCTTTCTGGCTCTTCAATGTCCTGCGCAAAAGCTCCGCCACATTCTCCGGGGACAGAGCCTGCAGCACAAATACCCGGCACCGGGACAAGAGAGCGCTGTTGATCTCAAAAGACGGGTTCTCCGTGGTGGCCCCGATCAGAATAATGCTCCCCTTCTCCACGTAAGGGAGAAACGCGTCCTGCTGGGCCTTGTTGAAGCGGTGGATCTCATCTACAAACACCACGGTCTTGACTCCCACCCTCCGGCTGCTCTCCGCCTGGGCCATAACCTCCTTGATCTCCTTGATCCCACTTGTGACCGCGCTGAAATTGATGAACCTGGCGTGAGTCCTGCCCGCGATAATCCCCGCGAGAGTGGTCTTCCCCACTCCCGGCGGCCCCCAGAAGATCATGGAGGGGATCTGGTCCTGCTCAATAAGCCTGCGGAGAACCTTGCCCCGTCCTACGAGATGCTCCTGTCCTATAAATTCCTCCAAAGTCTCCGGCCTCACGCGGCTGGCTAAAGGGCGGTAGGTTTCCTGATTGTCAAAAAAGGATAATTGCTGTTCCATGAAAAATCACTCTTTTCGTTGGTTTAGTAGTTTTATATTATAGCAGAGGACCGGGTGGGTGTAAAGCTTCCAGCACATACGGCTTTAACCGCTCAGATACATTTTCTATATTGTCCTCAAGGATTTTAAATGGCGGCCATTCATAGGAAACTAAAAGATTCAGCGCGTCTTCGGATGCCTCATCCTCATTTGACGTGATAATAACGGTCTGAAGCAAGTCAGCCAATTCCTCACGTATATCAGCAATATAACTATCTTGCTTATAGTAAGGATCCATAAACCAATCCAGGGCCAATAATAAACTCAGCTTTTCATTTACACTGCCACCCATAAGAACCTGGCGAATCTCGTCTATTCCCTTTTTTATGATCTCTTTTTCATTTTTACCATATGTTATATAGCTGGTATTACCCTCCATAAAGACCTCCTGTGGTTTCTTTCTCTCCCCGCCATCTATTTCATATACGGATACCTCGCGTACATATACTCCTGTCCCCACTCATCAATAAAGTCCCTCCAGTCCTCTGTCTGGTCATTCCCCATCCGGCCTTCGTTCACACAGGAAATCCCCAAATCCCACAGTTCATCCCGGAAGTCATTGTAAGCTTCCGGCAGTTTGCCGTTTTCCAGCCTGATTTCCGTATGGTCCCCGTTGGTGTAGACAACATGGATCAGCGTGTCATAACCGCTTCTAAGGGCCTGTTCATTTTTATCTTCCGCCTGTTTCGCGTTGTCCGCGTCATAAAATTCTCCCTGCCGTACAGACGTTGTCCCGCCTGGGTCTGTCTCCCACATGTCCACCTGGTATTTTTCCAGAAGCTCTGTCAGCCCTTCCGGTATCTCCGGAACTTCTTTCTCGGCCTTTATTTTTTTATCAGGCACGACTCCATCCACCAGCTGTTTCTCACAGTAGAGCACAGGTCTCCCTGACTTTCCCACAGAATAAGTCTCCTCCAGGCAGCCGAACTCATATTGAAGGCTTTGGGTTCCCCCATCATACACAAGGGAAGCCGCCAGGGCCTGATCCTTTCCCCCATAGCTTTCCAAAAGACTGAAATAGCGGATCTTCCTGTCCTGGCCGTCTGGTCTCATATAGGGATACCGGTTATACAGCGTCTCCCTTCCCCATTGGTCCAGCTCATGCCTCCAGTCGCCGATCCCTGTCCAGCCCACAATCAACCGCCAGAAATCCTTCTGAAATTCATGGTATTCCCTCGGAAGACCATAAGGCCCATAGTTTATCTCCAGACAGGGAGTCTCCTCCTCATCTATGTAGATTTCCATCCGGCTTCTGTAACTGCTTCTGAAATTCTTTTCATTTGCGTCAATCCCATAATACCGGGGATAACGCGCCCTGGTAAAATCAGGATTCTCTCCCGCTATATTAAAAAAATCTCCTGTTCGCGCGTATCTCACTTCCAAGGGCTCCTCAAACAGGCCATCCGATTCCTGATCAAAAAGCCGGTTTAAGTAATACTCCTGGGGTTTCCACAATTCCACATAATTGTCCGCAAAAACAAGATACAGATCATGATTCCAGGTTTCCTGGCCGCATCCGAACCTCCTGTTGATTACCTCCGGTTCGCCCCCGCTCACAATATCCTGTTTGAAACAATTGTACCAGATCTTCTCCTCTGTAGCTATAATCTCAACCTCAAACGTCTCCCCAAAGGTTTCCTTAAAAGAAATTTTTGTAACCTTGGGACTGGATGGGGCGCTGTCCTCTTCAGCCTTTTTTCCCCCACAGCTGGTTACGCCCCACAGGGCTATCAACGCAAGAGAAACGCTGATCCATTTTCTCAATTTTTTATTCATATGGTCTCCATCATAGTTTCTTTTTTCTTCCTATCTCATATATGGATATAAATAACCCATGTCCTTTTCTCCCCACTCATCAATAAGATCCCTCCAGTCCGCCGCCTGTTCCTCCTCATTTTGGCCTTCATTAACAAACGGGATAACATAATCCCACAGCTCATCCCGGAAATCATTGTAGGACTCCGGCAGTTTCCCGTTTTCCAGCCAGACTTCCGTGTGGTCCCCATTGGTATACACAACATGGATCAACGCGTCATAGCTGCTTCTAAATGCCTGTTCATTTTTATCCTTCACCTGTTTTGCGTTCTCCGCGTTATAGAATTCTCCCTGACGCACATATTCTGTCCCCTCAGGTTCTGTCTCCCACATGTCCACCTGGTATCGTTCAAGGATCTCCCTCAGTTCTTCCGGCAGCCCGGAAACCTCCTTTGTTCCCTTTACCGGCTTGCCATCCGGCTGTTTCTCACAGTACAGCACAGGTTCCCCTGACCTGCCCACTGAATAAACTTTTCCAGGGCCGCCAGACTCATAGCTTAAGCTCCCCTGCCCCATGTCATACACCAGAATTGCCGCCTCAGCGGAATTTCTTCCTCCATAGCTCTCCAGAAGGCTGAAATAGCGGATCTGCCTGTCCTGTCCGTCTGACCTCATATAGGGAAACTTTTTATACAGGCTCTCTCTCCCCCAGTCGTCCAACTCATATCTCCAGTCATAAATCCCCGTATACCCCACAATAAAATCCCAAAACTCCCTCTGAAATTGATGATATTCCATGGGCAGACCAAAGGATTCATAGGATCTCTGTATATATGGACTGTCACTGTCATCCATATATAACCGTACATAGCCATCATAATCACTCCTGAATTTTGCCTCATTTTGATCAATTCCATAGTAATGGGGAGGCCGGGCCATACTCCAGAACATGGCAGGCGCCGCTATATTAAAAAAATTTCCTGTCCGGGCAAATTCCACCTGTGGCCATTCTTCAAACAAGGTGGCTTGCTGGTTAAAATATTTGTTTAAGAAAAACCCCTTCTCCTTCCAGTTTCCAACATCATTTTTCGCGAAAATGGACACAATTCTGTCCCAGGCCTGCTGACCGCAGTCAAATTTTACCTGGATTATCTCCGGCTCCTCTTCTCCTAAAATGTCCTGTACAAAACACATATACTCAATGGTATCCTTTGTGACCGCGGCCTCCACCTGAAAATACTGTCCAAAGGTCTCCCGGAAAGAAACCTTTGTCATCTCTGGATAGGAGTCAAAAATCACAGGCTCTGTGGGCTCATGGGGGCCCCTGACCCGTTCCTCCTCTTTCCCTTTCCAGTTCAATTCTCCGCAGGTGGCTATGCGGAGTATGACGATAAATAAGATTATTATGGCGGATATTTTCTTTGTTTTTTGATTTATCATATGGCCTCCATTATGATCTGATAAGATCTGGGGATTTTTATTGGGAGATTCTTAACTCTTGTTATATAAAGTCACCACCCATCAGTGTTCTGACCTGAGTGCATATCAGCATACTTCCTATTATAACAAAATGGGAAGGGGTTTACAATTGGGGATTGAATGGGGATGGGTGTTTTATGGACATGGGTGGGAGAATAGGGGGGGTGAATGATCGATAATATAGATATCTTTTAATATTCGTCCTTGCGCAAAATTCAAGTTTTCCTGTTTTTTCAATGTCTTCTCTTGGAATGATTCTTGGCAGTGATTCCACTTCTTTGAATTTCACCCGTATACGGTCAAAGGGGTTGGCTTCCTTTAATATTTCCTCTTCCTCCAGATATCGGTAAAACGCTTTTACGCTGGCTATTTTCCGCTTAACGGTCTTCTGCTTAAATTCTTTATGTAATTTTGTGATATACTCTTCGATTCTGGGCTTTTGCAAGAAATCTCCTCCTATAAATGATATATATTGCCGCAGATCTATCCTGTATGCTTTCAGTGTGTTATGGCTTAATTCTTTGCGATATTCGCAGTACTCCAGGTATTTCTGTAACTCTGTCAATAAATTCATGGCTTGGTTCTCCTTTTTTTCACATAATGCACTCATTATATGATAAATCCAGAAAATTGACAGATATTTTTATCTCCTTGATTTTTTTATCCTATTAACATATAATAGAACTATGGAGGGAGGAAATGATATGTTTGAGTCCAATACCCCTTATGATGATATATGGAGGACGATTGTGGATCGGTTGCCTCATTTACTGATTCCCCTGATCAATGAGGTGTTCCACGAACATTACCCGGCCAATGAGCAGGTCATAGCGCTCCAGAATGAACATATGGACAGCGCCACTGACAAAGTCATCTCGGATTCTTATATCCGAATAAGAAATAAATACTACCATTTGGAATGCCAAAGCTCCCCCGATGGAACCATGGCTGTCCGTATGATTGAGTATGATTTTCTAATCGCTTTAAAGCATGCCGAAAAAAACGGTTTTGAGTATTCCATTAATTATCCTGAATCCTGTGTCCTCTATCTCCGGCACACCCAGTCAACCCCTGATTTTCTCACTGTCCATATCCATTTTCCCGGCGGCAAATCTGTTGATTATAAAACTCCCGTTGTAAAAGCGCAGCAGTATGGACTGGAGGAGATTTTTATCAAACGGTTGTTATGCCTTCTCCCTTACCACATTATAAAATACGAGAAGTCATTGCATAATATCAACGAGGATAAGGAACAATTAGACCAGCTGCTAACAGAATATCAGCAGATTTACTTAAGGCTTATGGGATTGGAACAGGAAGGGGTTCTTACCCAGTATGATGTGGCGGAATTGAGAACACTTATTGAATGGTTGATCAATTATATGGCAGTGAAAGAGGATAAGATCAGGAAAGGAGTTGCTGATATGGGCGGAAGAGTACTTATTTTCCCACATGATTATGTTTATGACGCCGGGATCGCTGAGGGCGAAGCCCGGGGCGAGGCTCGGGGGGAGGCCCGGGGCAGAAGAGAGACAAAAAGAGAGTCAGCGTTCGCGATGTTTGATGACGGGTTTTCTTGCGAGAAGGTTGCCAAATATATCCATGAATCTCTTGAGGCCACCAGATTGCTTGAGAAAGAGTGGCGGGAAACGCGGACTGCCGTGATTTAAGTTTTTCTGAAAACGGCCAAACAACGGATTGGCTTAAGCAGGGGCTGTGAAGATCATCCACTGGTTTTACCAAATACTGGAACGCCCCCACTCTGATAATTATTATTGAATTTATCCGGCACATTCACCCAGACCAGACCAATAAAAGTAATAGACTTTACATTTTATATATGATATACTGATAGCACTTGGAGCAGGAGCGACTTTCACTTATAAGCAAAGGAGTGATAATATGGCACTGACAAATGAAGATTTACAGGCAATCTCTCAATTATTTCAGTCTGTATCGCAGCCAATTAAAGACGATTTAGATACCTTAAAGAAAAAGACCACCGATCTTGCGTTACATCTTGAAAATGTCACGGATCGCAACATTGAGTTATTGGCAGAAAATCATTTATCATTAGTTGACAAGCTGAATGAAGCAGTCAAAACAGCCGACAAAACAGCGCTGTATGAAATTCAAGTAAGAATCTTAACAGAAAAGGTAGATAAACTTTCAAACGAGGTCGCGAATTTAAAAGGACAGATAGCCTAAATACAACGCGGAAACCGTGCCGAACCGACATCGGTATCTAAATAAGTCCACGGGGCTGATATTCCAAAGCGAAAGCGTCCGCTCTGACAGGCCGGGAAACAGTTCATTATAGGAATCCTTGGCTGTAACATATTCCTGTAAATCATCGTCCTCCTGTTTTTCCCTTTTCTGGAATATTTTACCTCCACAAGCCCCGCATCCCTTAAATCCGCCAGATCCCGCTGGAGAAGGCGCATATTGTAAGGGAATACCGCCTGGAAGATCTCGGAAAGTTCGGCGATCGCGCAGGGAAGCAGGAGCTTATACAGCCTAAGCTGGCGCTCCAGCTTTGACATTTTCACCTCTTTACTCATAACGTCCTCCCATCACCCCTTTTATGGCCGGAAAAAAGGGGGACGGTATGGTCTCCACCAGGGTCCCTGAAGGATAGGGGAGCTTTAAGTAGTGATAGTCGCGGGGGCCGATCCGGTAATCCCCCCGCTCCACAGCCTCCGCGGTTTCCGGCAGGCAGTAGAGAACCTTTCCCTCTGAATTCACAAGGATATTCCATTCCAGCTCCAGGTACCCGCTTCCCCTTCCGCAAAATTTGCCCAGCCTCAAAAAAAGCATTCCCCGCCGCTCCCATATCTTTCCGAAGCCTCTTTAATCTGCTCTCTGATAAACCAAATCCCGGGCTGCGGAAGAGTGAAGATCCTCTTTTTCACAAATTCTTCTCGGCTCCCCCGGCAGAAAATATCCGCCTCATAAAGATTGCCGCACCAGCCCATTGTACCATGGAGCGAATCCTAACCACTCATCCAAATTCCTCAAAAATCCTGTCATTAAGATCTATGAGATCATAAATTAAGACCGCTCCCATTTCTTCGGTTTTCCCTGAACGGACAAAACGGACAAGGCGGGATCTGTATGTTCCTCTCTGCCCACCGGTGTCCGGCTCTTTCATACTCTTGGCCACCTCTATTTTCTTTTGGCAATTTTCATTTAAATATTGACATAAAAATGCCGCTATTTCTCCCTGTATTTCTCTCTGTTCAAATCTCTTTCCGCAATTAGGAGATTTATAATAAGCCGCGTTGGAGTTAAGTTTACATTCCACAAATAAAAGATACTCTTTGCCGTCTTCCCGGTAAATCACGGCAATATCCGGCTTGGCTTCCATCATACATCTGATCTTATATTTCTTTTTAGCATGTTCCTTCTCATTATCACTGAATTTCGTTTTGATTGGATAACGGCCTAAATTATGTTTCAAATCATTATTATCACATTCCTCACGTTTCAAATCCCCCTTCATATATTTCATCAGACTGTAATTAAAAGTGACCTTCTTAGAGCATTGATTTCTTTTAAAAAAGTCCCGCATAAAGGTTGCCTCGTAAAAAACCTGTGTCACTTCGGCTTTACCAGAAATCCCGCAGGCCCTGAATATCTTTTCCGCCTGTTCGTTCCGTCGGCCCGGCTTCCGATAATAGCGCAATATATTATACAAAAACACGGCGTACTGCCGTTCCTCCCGGCAAATGGAATCATTAGGTTTATCCTGTTCACCTTTTCGAATAAAATTTTCTATTGTACATCCACAATCTTCCATCTCATCACTTCTCATGATTCTTGCCCTTCTCTAAAAGCAGTATTCTTCCCCATCCTGAAGCACCCTCACCCGGTCCCGGCAGGACTCAAAGGCCGGTATTGATCCGAAATCATCGGCTCGCTCCGTGTGCATGGGAATAATGACCTCCGGGTCTGTCATACGGATCAGTTTTTCGATGGTCTCCACATAGGCGTGGCCGCTGGTGTGCAGTTTCGTCATCCGGTGGTTTCCTATAAAATCCAATATTGCCGGGTCAGCGTGCTCTCCTCCAAGGAATCCCTCCCACTTGGAATAAATGATCAGGGGATCGGAAAAACATTCCATGATTTTCTTAAAGCGCGTCTTTTCCCGGGCAAGCATGGTGAAACCTTTTCTTTTCAGGATAGAAAAATCCGCCGGATAACAGTTCTGCCCGACACCGAGTCCCTTCATGTCGCCGACAATATAGAGACGCCTCGGCTTCCCGTGGATCATCTCCGGCCTGTATGCCTTATAATATTTCCCCTTATCCTCCATGGCCGCCAGCATCAGCTTTGCCTGATAGGCGTCGCACACAAAATCCATCCCCCATGGAAGCCCATGGTAGAATTCCATAATGCTATCCAAATTGGTAGATGAGACCAAAATGACGGTTTCCTTGTTGGCCTCAAACAGCTTTCTGGCCTGTTTTCCCAGATCCGCCTCCGTCCTGATAGGATTGTGCCTTTTCTCATCTCCCCGGGAGAGCATGGTCCCCTCTGTGATCAGAATATCAATCTTTCCTATGTAGTCCCGGACCATCTTTTCCAGCGTGTTATATTCCCCGGCAACACCATGGTCGCGGAAATCCCCGGTAAACAGGATCCTCTTTTTCCCGGCTTCAATCAAAAACATATAGGCATCTAACGCAGAGTGATCCACCACAAAGGGCGTCACCAGGATATCCCCGAAGGAATTGATCCCCTGTCCTGGCACATAGCAGTTCATGGACCGAACCCGCGGCAGTCCCTTTTCTGCCGTCTTGGGATAGGAATCCAGCTCTTGTGTAAGAATCTCCAGAAGCTTTTTCGCTGTGGGACCTATGTACAACGGAATTTCCCGCGGAATCTTTTTATACAAACCCATGTGATCCCCGTGATAGTGGGTAAACAGCACGCCGTCACAGACCCTTCCGTCAAAAACTGTCCGCAAAAGCTCCTCATCACTTATGCCGCCTTCCCTGTTTCCAGGCAGATTTCCGCCGAAATCAATTATAATCCGGTGTCCCTGGGTCTCAACTTCCGTAACACATCCCCCGATCTGATGGCTCCCTCTTTGAATCGTTATTTCATTTTCCATCCGCCTCATCACCGGCTTCCTCCTTCCCGGGGCATACACATAATCACGCTTTAGCCCGTGGACAATGTCTAACCACGGGGCATCGCTTTCGCGAAGCGTACCTTTCATTTACCGAATATAAAAGACCTTCTCATCTTCCAGCCTCAAACACGCGAGTTTCGCGTCAGACCCCATATCTCCAAACGCGTAACCGCAGTCCAGATCATAAAAGATACAGTCGTTCTCTTTGTCATAAAAGCGGTAAACATTGCCATGATTAAAGGGCAGCTCATATATATTGGTGGTGGGAGTATGCCCCGCGATGACCATTCCATGTTCCACCCCGCCGTAAAGATAAGCGTCATCCCGGGCAGTCAGATAGAATTCCTCCAACGAATCATAAGAGCCATCTGTCTTGACTCCTTTAAGACTGTCAAGATTCTCAATATATCCGCCATGGACAATGACGCATCTCCGGCCCTTATTGGTCAGCTCATAAAAATACGGCAGCTTCCTGATACAGTCCGCCCACAAAGACAGCTCCGAAAAAACAGCCCCATTTTTCTGAATCAACTGTTTCACAGTCCCGTAACTGTCAAAAACAGAGGTGATCTTCCCCGCTGCCTTGTACACGGACTTTGTGACTTCCAGGCTTCCCATATCCAGTTTCATCTTCTGGAAAATTATTTTCATCAGCTCCACATAATACACATATTCCTCATCATGGTTTCCCCTGACCAAAATCACATTCTTCCCCGGATTTTCTATCCACCGCAGCATCTCATAACTTTGGGGACCTCTGTCAATATAATCGCCAGCGCAAATCAGGCGGTCACTGGCGGAAAATCCGACTTTATCAAGCAATTTTCTCATGGCGTCATAATGCCCGTGAATATCTGTCATGATATAGGTGTACATTTTTTACCCCCTTATAAATCTCTATGGCTTCACATACTCTGTTGTCAATGTGCCCTCTTGATGTGGATAGTATAGCACACCCCTGACCGCAAAAGCGTCAAGGGTGTGACGTGTTAAAATTTTTCCATATAAAAGATTCCAGACAAAGACTTACATATGTTACTTTGAAAGTCCGCCGCCGAATAGGCGGCATAAATTCAGGTATGCCAACCGCGCCCGCCACACTTTCATGGGTGGTGGCGCGTCCGCTGCCGGGCCCATGAAGGCTTATTTGACAATTCCTAACTCCCCAAGCTTTTTCTGGAATTCCGCCTCTGTCATCTTCTTCCTGGCCGCCGCCTCCGCCGCGGTCAGAACTCCGTCCGCGACCAGTTCCCGCAGGGTTTTAAACTCTCCCTGCTCTCTTCCCTGCTCTCTTCCCTGCTCCAGCCCCGCTTTCATTCCCTTTTCTATTCCATCTTCCATCAGCAACTGTCCCATCAGTGTCATAAACATCATCTCCTTTATCTCTTTAATCTCTTCCGGGGTCAAAAATTTCGTCATCAGCGCGTACAGTACGGACTGCATGTGGATCAGTTCCCCATTGTCTAAGTTGCCTCTCTCCCTCTGGAGAATCTCAAATCCCTTCCGGATCCTCTCCGCCTGGGGCGTCTCCCCTTCCATCAGGGGCGTGAGAAGGAGCTCCAGCAGCTCCCTCCTTCTCAGCCCTCTCTTCCTCTGCTTTTTCTCCACTCGTCTTATGATCTTGTCCGCGTTGTAATCCTTCAGCCGAATGACCCTCACGCGGTATGTATACAGGCCCTGACTCAGATGGTTTTTCGGGACCTTTGCCTTTGAGGTACACAGCACATACGTGGACACCCTCACCTTGTGCCGGTAGCTGACAACCGCCTCGTACGCGTGGAAGCGCCGTAAATCCTCTTCCGAAACGCTGTCGCTCTCAAACTCCAGGTGTCTCCATCTGCTGTCTTCCATCTCATAGTTAAAATCCGCCAGGAAATCGCTGATCTCCAGATAGACCGCCTCCGTGGGCGCGGCCCTTCTCATTTTTTCCCTCACCCCAAGCAGGGGGAGCAGCTCCTTCCCCAGAAACCAGGCGGCGTCTTTCAGCACCCGGTCCTCCACGGGATAGTTCTCTTTCGCCGACGTTTTCTCGTGTGTCTGACCCGTGCCGGGGACATTTACCGGCTGTCGTCTGTCCGTGTTTCTTTTACTCACTTATCCTCCTTTTTGGACGGACACGGAAGGACTGTCTTTATTGATTGTCTTTATTATATAAGTTTTTTTCTTTTCAGACAATAGTCCTGTGTTGTGTCTCTCGCGTTTTTTGTGGGTTCCCGCCTGATTCCAGGCTGATTAATTAGATATCGCGCTTTGCCAGATGGCGCGGGAGAAGAGATCTCTCGCAGAACCGGCTGTAATGGTATACCGCGGGGCACGGGGTGCCCCCGCTCCAGAGGAGTATGTACGGCGGTATGCCCTTGGGTGATTTATGACGACAGGTGATTTCCGTGTCCTTTCTATCGTCTGATAAGGATAGTGTAGCATATGAGGGGAAGGGTGTAAAGGGGAAATTAGTCATTATTTTGTGAAAAAACTCTTCTGTGATGGAACCAAAACATATAACCATCGCCTCAGGCGATTTTAAATGTACATATGAGGTTATGTTCACAGTTACTGTTCACTCCATGACTGACACCACCAATCAAACAAATCAGGCAGATCGCGTCAGATATAGTCCTCCATTACATTGTCATAGATAGGTACTCAAGAAATTCTTAGCTGCTTCAAAACCATATATGAGGCAGCTTTTAATTGTACTCCAATATAAAAATGTCAAAATGATCAGGCATATTACGTAGCTTATAATAGAACCAACATTAAAACTGTGAAATGTATTATAAAAAGCATATACACATATTGTAAATGTTAAAATATAAAATTTTTTCAGTTTGTAATCAACATAAAAATATATATTCGACAGAATTGTTCTTAATGTAAAAAATACTATATACGAAATTCCTGTTGAGATGGCCGCTCCCTGGCATCCGAGGCGGGGTACAAGTATGGTATTCCCTATCATATTTGTAATACAAGCACCTGCCGCGACGATCACATGCATTTTACTCTTCTTCATAAATACAAGGCCAGATACTGTTGTTTCTGAGATTGTATACATAATCGGATTAAAAATCAAGAATGGCAGAATATATGCGGCCTCTCTGTATTTTTCACCTAAGAGAACCGCAAAAACATCTTTAACTAAAATTAAAGAAATTCCCATAAAGAACATAATGACTGTAATGATCTGATTCCCTTGCTGATAGAAACTTCTATCTTTCTTATCTTTTGCATAGTGCTCAACTGACATTGGTGCCCAAAGAGAATTAAATGTTGTTTGAATGATCGCGAAAATACTGACCAATGAACCCGTTGACGCGTAAATTCCGACCTCACTATATGAACAATATCTATTTAATGAAATTTTGTCAATTCCCTGAAAAAGCGTGGTTATACCCATTGTGAAAATATAGGGATATCCATATCTTATTAATTCTAAAAGGGTTATATGACAACAAGAATCATC
>CAJUSJ010000025.1 GCA_910588865.1 uncultured Lachnospiraceae bacterium | reverse complement strand
ACGCGCCGCTTCGCGGCACCTGCCACGTCGTCGGAAGGCATCCTAAGAAACGCTGCGCGTTTGCCTTCCTCCTCTCATATACATTCTGATGATTTCCAGGTACTCTTTTGGATAGAAACCGATGTCTCCTGAAAATCTGGTCAATGCTATAAGGCCGCCGTCGATCTCCGGGATGGAGGCCAGCATTTTAGCGTTGTCGGACTTTAAGCCGCCGCCGTAAACCACATCCATGCCATTGGTCACTTCCTTCACATAGGAGGCGATCATGGCAATGTAATCCTGATCCGGCGGGGTCTTGCCCGGTCCGATGGCCCAGACGGGCTCGTAGGCAATGACCACCTGGGATTTGTCCACTCCATCCAGACCCAGGGTCAGCTGCTCTTTTAAGACTTCCCTCCAGCGGGATTGTTCCTCTGCTGCCTCGCCTATGCAGTAGAGCACCTTTAATCCGGCTGCCACCGCTGCCTGAATCTCCTTATTTAACAGGCGGTTCACCGCTGCCGTATCCTTTACCCCGGCCTCAGCCAGAATTCCCGCCTTGTCCTTTCTCTCCTCACAGTGGCCGATAAGCGCCGAACAGCAGCCCAACGCCCTCATGGCCTTTGCCGTGCGGTTGGCGGTGAAGGCTCCGAAATTGCCGCCCTGGGACACATCGTCGCGGTACACACTCTGGCAGCCGATCCGCACCGGGCTTTCCTGGTCCAAAGCCGCCGCTGCTGTCAAAATATGGGCTTCGGGAAAATAGACGGCAAACTCCGCCTCGTCGGCCCCGTAACTCTTTAACTCCTGCTGAATGCCTTTCACAATACAGGCACCCCACTCCCCTGTCGGAGCCAGGCGGTTGACGCCGCCATCTTCGGCAGGGATGTCAAAGCGCTTCAGGTTCAGGTAGATATGCTTCATAGTCCTCACATCCTTCTTTAAAATTTATTAGTTTCCTTTACAGCCTTTTATCAATCTCCTTGTACCTCTCCGCCATCTCATCTAGGGAAACCATCTCCACAGCCGGGGCCTTTCCGTAGGACCCGAATTTTACGATCAATGTCCCCACAACCTCCTTCACGCCCCGCTCAATACAGTCCACCACAGCGGCCACATCCTCATCCGGAATGTTTCCGTACATCACTGTATCCATAATGGGCGGCAGGAATACCCTGGGGTCAAAGGCCTCTTTTTTCGCTTCCAAAAGCTCATAGATCCCGCCGACAGAAGGGCTTGTCCTCTTTTCTGGATATTTCACAAACAGTTCCTTCATATTCCGGGTCACGGCCAGGCGGATATCCGTATCCACGTTGATCTTGTTGATCCCCGCCTCCACAGCGCCCAAAAGCTCTGTGATGGAAATTCCGTAGGTATTGGCAAGCTTCCCGCCCATGCCGTTGATCTCATCCACAATATACCTGGGCACCGTGGACGAGCCGTGGGATACCAGGGCACCGAAAATGCCCAGATGGTTCATGCACTCCCGGATAGCTGCCGCGATCTCCCTGCGCAGCTTCACATCCTTGCCCTTGGAAGCCCCGTGCATGGTGCCGTAGGAGATGGCCAGGGCATCCACGCCTGTCTTTTTGAAAAATTCCACAGCATCCAAGGGGTTGGTGTAAGTAGAATTTGCCGAAAATACATGATCCTCCACACCGGCCAGCACCCCCAGCTCCCCCTCCACGCTGACTCCCCGGGCGTGGGCGTATTTTACCACCTCCCGGGTCAGCTCCACATTCTCCTTAAAAGGCAGGGAAGAACCGTCAATCATCACAGAGGTATAGCCCCCCTCAATGGCGGCCGCGCAGGAATCAAAATCCCGGCCATGGTCCAGATGGAGTACAATGGGAATCTCCGAGCCCCCTCCGTACTTCTTCACCGCGTCCGCGATGTTGCGGGCACCTGCCTTCTTGTCCTCCAAGCCGGCATTCATGAAATCCGTCCTGCCTCCCATAAACCCGTTGGCCAGATCCGCCCCCTGTAAAATCGCCGGGGAGCGGAACATCTCATGAACCTCAATAACCGCTTTTGCCTGGGCCACGGCATTGACATTAAAACCTCCCTGGCCGTACCCATACTTCATACTCGCCTCCATCAACGGACGCATTGGTATCAATGACATAACTCACATCCTCCTGCTATTTTATAGATTAACACCTGCCGTACAGGTGTCTTTTCATCTGTACCGCCCACCCTGTGGGCTGAAAAGGCTTTTTGCTGCATACCGGGTTCTCCAGCTCCTCAAGGTCGCCGCACTGCCACCTCTCCTGTGGATCATCGTAGTCGCATTTCATCAGGATCTTCAGCTGCTCCATGACCCAGCGCTCGTGAACCATGACCTCATCATAAGTCTTGTAGCGCCCCGCCTCTGCCCGCAGCTTCTCGGCGATCTCTGGATGCTCCTCTATGACATTACAAATCTCACCAGGATCAGCCTCCATGTCATAAAGCCGCGCCTCTTCCTCCAGCCCGGAGTAGGCAAAATATTTCCAGTTTCTCCATCGTGCCAGGCGGCCCAGGCTGGTTTCTCCGTTTGCCAGATAGGTGTAAAGCTCGCTGATCACTATCCGGTCCGGATCCTCCGCCCCTTCCATAAGCTGAGGCACCAGGCTCTTTCCGTCGCCTCTGAGAACCCGCGCCTCCGCCAGTTGGCACACCGTGGGGCCCACATCCAGCAGGCTCACCGGGCTCTCAATCCTCTTTCCCGCCGGGATGCCGCTGCCCTGAATCAAAAAGGGGATGTGTACCGCCGGGTCATAGAACACCTGCTTCCCATAGTATCCGTGGGTCCCGTTCATATCACCGTGGTCTGACACATAGATGAAAATGCCTTCCCGCCCGGTACGCCTCAGATAATCCCCAAAAGCTTCATAGACCTGCCCGATATGGCGGTCCTGCTGCTCCACAAGGCCGTAGTAGGCAGCCCTGGCAGCTCTCGCCACCTCCGGGTCTGCCTCCTGAAGCTTTCCGGCCAGGGCACTTCCGCCGTCAAAATCCTCTGTCACGTCGTCCAGGTTTATTTTATCGTAGTAATAATCGTAAAACTCAGGCGGAGCCACATAGGGGAAATGGGGGCCGTAGGTGCCAACAGTGATAAACTGGGGACGCTGATGATCCTCCCTCAAATACTCTAGGGCTCGGTCTACCACATACCTGTCGTACGCCAGCACCGGGGAGTCGCCGCCTCCTATATAGCGGACAGAACCATTTTCATCATACCCGGTCACCTTAGAGGGTGTGCCGTCGGCCCGCGGGGGGGCTTTCACACCATTGTGAAACACCGGCGTCCTGTCGCCTGCCAGACGCTTGGAATAGCCGTGGCGCTGGTCCGGCCCCACAAAATGCATCCGCCCGCAGAGCACGGTGTCATACCCGGATACATTCAGGCTGTGGAGAAATGTGGCCTGGTCGGAACTTATGGAATTAAAATTAAACAGCACCCCGTTGTTGCTGGGCAGAAACCCGGATATCATGGCAGCCCTGGCAGGCACGCACAAAGGGCAGGCGGTCATGGCATTGGTCATCACCGTGCCCGCCTTCGCGATCCGGTCTAAGTTCGGTGTCCGGACAATCTTATCGCCCGCATATCCCTGGAGACGGTAAGAATGCTGATCTGACATATACAACAAAATATCTTTCTTCATATATTCCCCTCTCTTTAACCGCCGCGCCTTCTCACCACAGCCTGGCAACTTCAACTCCGCAGGTGTACGCCCGCTTCCCGGCCACCAGGACTTTCTCCCCCACAAGCCTGACTTCCTCTATATCCTCAGACTTTCTGGCGCTGACGGCAAACATCAGATCCAGCCTGCCCGGCTCTACCGCGAATTCCATATCTTCATTATAATAACCCAGCTGGGCCGTATTCAGCTCAAAGCTAACCCTGGCCTTTTGTCCCGCCTCCAGATGTACTCTGGCAAAGCCTGCCAGCTGTTTGTTGGGCCTGGTCACATGGGCATCCTTAAAATGGAAATACAGCTGCACCACCTCATCGCCTTCCCTGCTGCCTGTGTTCTCCACAACGCAGGAGGCATGGATCACTCCGTCAGTGGAAACCCTATTGTCCGCGGTGAAATCCTTCAGCTCAAAGCTTGTGTAGCTTAACCCATGGCCGAAATAGTACAGAGGCGTGTTGTCCTCATCCACATATCCGCCGGTAAAGATAGCCGTGGAGGCCTCATCCCTGCCGGAAGTATAGCCGCTGCCCACCTTGTGGTTGTAGTACACCGGAATCTGGCCCACGCTCCGTGGAATGGAGATGGGCAGCTTTCCGCCTGGGTTCACGGTGCCGTCCAGCACATTTGCCACCGCCTTTCCGGCGTAAGGGCCAGGCAGCCAGGCCTGGACAATGGCCGGAACATGGCTGTCCGCCCAGGAAGCCGCAAAGCAGCCTGGCCCATAGAGCACCAGAACCACAGGCTTTCCGGTCCCGGCTACTGCCTCCAAAAGCCTCTGCTGGACACCGGGCAGGTCCAGCCGGCAGCGGTCCTTGCCCTCGCCGCCGGTCACATTGACCCAACCGCAGTTTCCGCCCAGAGCCACCACGGCCACATCACTGTTCCTGGCCGCTTCCACCGCTTCCTCAAATCCATCCTCACAAGGGTCTGTGAGAGCGCAGCCCTGGGCGTAATTCACTTCAAACCGGTCCTCCAGTACCTGGCGCAGGGAGCGGCTCTCTAAGGAACGCAGTACCTGATTCATGTCCTCAAGACCATTGATCATGTCCTCCGAGAACATGTCAAACATGGTGGCAAAGCCTCCTGCCGGCTTCTTATTCTTTTTCTCCTCATCCCTGGCTTTCTTCTCTTCATCTATAATGCCCTGGAAAGTCACCTGGCTGCTGCCCTTTCTGGAAGCATCCAGCATCTCGATGTAGGCGGGATAGGTGTAGCCGCTTACGGGATAGCGCAGGCTGTCGGCGTGAGGCCCGATGACAGCCACCTTCATACCTGGCTTTAAAGGAAGGATCTGTCCCTCATTTTTCAGCAAGGTGATGGACTTTTGGGCGATCTCTCCGCTGAGGGCCTGTTTTTCGGCATTGCCCATGGAAATAGCCGCCTTCTCCTCATCCACATAGGGATTTTCAAAAAGCCCGTACTCAAACTTGATGGTAAGGATGCGGCGCACGGACTCGTCCAGCAACGCCTCCTCCAACCGTCCGGCCCGAACAAAATCCGGCAGGGCCCGGAAGGCGTTTCCCACAGGGATCTCCGTGTCCAGCCCTCCCTTCTTTGCCAGCAGCCCCGCCTCCTCGTAGGTATTGGTCAGCTTAAAGTAATCATAGATCTTCCACACAGCCGCCCCGTCTGATGTCAGCATTCCCTCAAAGCCCATGGTATCCCGCAGAAGTTCCCTGGCAATCTTCTTGTTTGTCCCCACAGGCATGCCGTCGATCTCAGAGTAAGAGGCCATCATGCCGCTGACGTGGGCCTCCTTGTCCGCCGCCTCAAAAGGTGTGGCAAAGACCTCGTAAAGTTCCCGGTCATTCATGCGGGTGGCGGCTACGTTCAGTCCCCCCTGGGTCTCAGCGTAACCCAGGAAATGCTTCGCGATACAGGCCACACCCTGGCTCTGCATGCCCCGAATGTACTTGATCCCCATCTGGCTGATCAGGTAGGGGTCCTCGCCGAAGGTCTCGTAGGTTCTGCCCCACCGGGGATCCCTGGATACGTCGATCACCGGGCTCATGGCGGAGTTGATGCCCACGGCCCGGCTTTCCTGGCCGATGATCTGTGCCATTTTCTCTCCTCCGAAATCTTTATTTTTTCCCAAGGGCCCTGAACATGTAGTTCTTATAGGCCTCCACGCCAGGCTGGTTAAAGGGGTTGATCCCCAAAAGGCTTCCTGACAGGTAAATCCCGAACTCAAAGAAATAGAACAGCTGGCCGAAATGATAGGCGTCCAGACGGTCCACTGTCAGTCCAAACACCGGCAGCCTGTCCCCATGGGCCTGGCAGGTGGCCCCAAAAGCCGCCTGGTTGATGTCCCATAAGTCCCTGCCGTTGACATAGTCAAACCGGTCGTCCACCCCGTCGGCTTCCAGCACATAGCTAAAATCCCGTTCCTTCACATTCAGGAAGGTCTCGTAGATCACCGGACTGCCCTCCTGGACAAACTGGCCCACAGAGTGCAGGTCCTCGGAGCACTCCGCCGTCACCGGGTAGGCGCCCTTACCGTCCTTCCCCTCACTTTCCGCCAGAAGCTGGGTCCACCACTTTCCAAAGTAGCGGAACCTGGGTTCAAAGAAAGACAGCATTTCCACCCGGAATCCCTTTTTGTACAGCAGGTTTCGGATAATGGCATAGCGGTAAGCCACATTGTCCTCCTCCCCGCTCATCAGGCGCTGCCGCATGTCCTTTGCCCCCTGGACCAGGCCCCGGATATCCATGCCCGCCACAGCCATGGGGAACAGCCCCACATCGCAGATGGCGGAAAAGCGTCCGCCGATATCATCCGGGAAAATAAAGAAGTCATAGCCATATTCTTTGCAGAGCTTGTCCAGCCAGCTCCCCTTTGTGCCTGTGGCGCTGATCCGCTTCTTGGCCTCACAGCCGTACTTTTCCTCCAGGAAACGGCGCAGGATCCGGAATCCCAGCCCCGGCTCCAGGGTCTCAAAGTTTTTCGCGATCACGTTGATATACACGGACCGATTCTCCAGTTCCTTCAACAGGCACCGCGCGCTGTGGGGGGAAATGGAGTTTCCCGCATAGAAAATCTCAGGCATGCCCGGTTTTCTCAATGCCTTGATCACCGCCCGGGCCGAGTTGTTGGAGCCGCCCACGCCGATGAGCACAAAGGCGTCCGCTATTTCCCGGACCCTGGCCGCCTTCTCCTCCAGATAGGACAGCGCGGCCTCGCCGCCCCACTGATCCGGGTCCAGCCAGCCCAGGCTGTCCCCGTACCGTTCCTCGCCCTTCTTCACCCTGGCAAGGATGTCTTTGCTGGCAGCCATATAGTCTGTGATCTCCTGGCTGCTTAAGATCCCTTTTCTATCCTGATATGTAAGCTCTAACATCGATCTTTCCTCCTCAAATATCCCCTGCCGCTCCGGCTCTTCCCGAAGACGGCTCTATTTCAAAAGGCCGTTTTCCAGCCCTTTAACTCCCTCTCTTATCTAAGGCGCCAGCCTGCTCTTTACCATAGGCTCCGGCAAGTGTCTGGCCCGTTCCGGCGCGTGCCAGCGCTCATCCGGGTCATCGAAATCGCATTTTGTCAGGATACCCATATTCCGCTTCAGCCTCTGGGCCTCCTCCCGTATCCGGTCCACTGGCTCACAGGCCCCGGAAAGGGCACGGCCCATTTTTTCCGCCAGCTCTCTGTGAACCCCTATCACATTTTCAGACTCCCCGGGATCATTTTCCAAATCAAAAAGCTGGTCCTCCTCATCGTACCCATGATAATGAATATATTTATAAGGCCCGTATTTGACCATCTGTCCGTAGTAAAATGTGCTGCTGTAGATCAGGTCGCCGCCGACCTCGCTGACCACCATCCGCTCTAAGTCATCCTCCCCGCCTGTAAGCTGTCCCCACAGGCTTCTCCCGTCAGCGTCAGGGGGAAGACACGCTCCCACAGCCTCGCAGAGGGTGGGGCCCACATCCATCAGAGAGACCGCGCCCAGAAGCTGCCTCCCCTTCTCAATGCCCGCGCCGGCGAAGACCATGGGAATGTGGGCCGAGGGATCGTAAAAGGTTCCCTTCCCGTAGTATCCCCGATATCCGCCATGCTCCCCGTGGTCGGACACATACAGGAAAATGCCTTCCCGGCCCGTCCGCTCCAGATACCGTTGAAATTTGTCATACACCAGCCCGATCTGGCGGTCCTCAAACTCCACCATCCCGTAGTAAGCGGCCCGGACGGCACGGACTACCTGGGGATCACAGTCCCTCAGAACACGTCCCTCCACAGCCGGATGCTCTGGATAAGCAAAGCTCTCCTCTGGCACCGTCACCTTGTCATAGTAGTATTCGTAAAGCTCCCTGGGGGCCACAAAGGGGTGATGAGGCCCGTAGGTTCCCACGCAGAGGAACTGGGGCATTTGATGATCCTGCTCCAGGTACTCTAAAGCCTGTCTCACCACATAGCGGTCGTATTCCAGGGTGGGGGAATTGCCTCCCCCGATGGCGCTGAGACTGGATGGCCCGCCCTGGGGCGTCCTGTCGTGGATTCCCCGCTCCTTGGCAAAAGCCCTGCTTGGCCGGTTGTGAAAAATGGGTGTCTGCTCTCCGGCGATCCGTCTGGAGAAACCGTGTCGCTGGTCAGGTCCCACAAAGTGCATACGCCCGCACAGCACTGTCTCGTAGCCTCTGGCGTTCAGGCAGTGGGCAAAGGTGACCTGGTTGGAATCAAGAGCCGCCTGATTGCTGGTGACCCGGCATCGGCTGGCCTGCTGTCCGCTCATCATGGACATTCTGGCCGGCACGCATAAGGGGTAGGCCGTGTAAGCATTCTGCATTATGGTGCCCTCTGCCGCCAGCCGGTCTAAATTCGGCGTGCGCGCCAGCCTGTCCCCCGCACAGCCCTGCCGCTGCCAGGAATGCTGGTCTGAAATATACATCAGGATATCCTTCATGATTTCCGCCTTTCTTGACTTTGCAAGCCATGTCTGCTATGATTTTTAAAATATGATTAAGGGAGTTTTCAGCTATGGAGAAAAAATACTTTGTCAATCCGACCCAGCTGGCCGCCGCCGGTGCCACCGCTCTGGCGACAGCCGTTTTAGCCGTCACCCTTATGGGGCTCAGACGTCCTGTCTCCGCCCTTGTGTTTCTGGTCATCGCCGTGGTCTTCGGCAGGATCGCTCTGGAGACCGGGGCCTGGATCGTGGTGAATCCTGATGGTGTTTCCCGCAGGCTCTTTGGCCGTACCACCATGTCCATGACCTGGGACGAGATGGGGGAAGTGGGCGTGGCCGGGGCAGGGATCTTCAACAAGGGCAACCCCGACAAGACCGGAACCCTGTACATTTATTTTTCCAGGACGCCCATGACGGAGGAGGAGCGATTTTCCATGATGCTCTCTTGGCCGCCAAAAGACAAGCTGTATCTCCAGCATGATAAGTACCGCATGGATTTCATACAGTCAATCTATGGCCGGAAGATACAGAAATTCAACACCGGGAAGGTTAAGGTGTAGGCCTGTCACAGGCGTACCTCACCCTGTATCCTGGCTGACTCATAGATGCCCTGGACAATGGCCAAAGTCTTTTTCGCGTCCTCTGGCTCCCAGGGCATAACCTGTCCCTGAGCCAGGGCCCGGTAACACTCCCTGATCTGGGCCAAATGGCAGGCACCCCAGTAACTCTCGCCTGTACCGGATCCCTCTGCCTCCGGAAGGATCACTTCCCTCCTCCCATCTGCCCAGGCAATTTCCATCTGCTCATGTGTCAGCGTGGCCGTGGCCTTCTCGCAGCTTACGCTGACCCGGATAGGGCTGTTTGTGGTAAAATAATTGCAGGCGTAAAAGGAATAGACCGCCCCGTTCTCCAGCCAGATCGCCGCGTCCGCCTCGTCCTCCACCTGGATATTTGTCAGCACCCGCCTGGAGGTATGCCCCATAAGCCTCTCCGCCTCCAGCCCGGTCATATAGCGCACCAGGTCAATGGAATGGATGGCCTGGTCGATAACAACGCCGCCGCCCTCTTTCTCCCAGCTTCCTTTCCAGTCACACTGATAGTAGCTCTCTGGCCGGTACCAGTTTAAATTGGAGCAGGCACCCTTTACCCTGCCCATGGCTCCGCTCCCAATCAGCTCCCGAACCTTCCTGACGCCTGCTATATAGCGGTTCTGAAAGATGACTCCCAGCTGCGTGCCTGTTTGTTTTTGGACCCCTATGAGCTCATCGGCCTCTGACAGGCTGATGGTAATAGGCTTTTCGGTCAGAACGTTGACACCGCTCTCCATGGCCGCCTTCGCGTAGCGCCCGTGAAGAAAATGAGGCAGCAGGATGTGGACAAGGTCGACTTTCTGCTGCCTCAAAAGCCACCGGATCTCTTTCAGATCCACAGTGTCCGAAGCCAGGCAATTCTCATGCCCTTTGGCCGCGGCCTCCGCACGGGGCAGCTCCTTATCCACCGCCAGCACAAGCTCCATCTCACCGGCCAGCTTCTCAAACGCTTCCCTGTACACCTGGTAGATCCGGCCGCAGCCCATGACCCCGATCCTCAGTTTTTTCATGTTCATCCCTCTTTCCGGTATTCATCCGCCATATCCTGAAGGCCTTTCAGATAATGGATGGCCCCCAGATAGCTGTTCTGGTCAAAGTTCCCGATCTCATACTCCACGATAGCCCAGGCGTCTTCCCTCAGCACATCCTTTAAGTCCCGGATAAGGCCGGGATAACCCATCCCTCCCGTACCCAGCTCTTTAAAACCCTTGTGGGTCTGGTCAAAGGTGTTTTCCTGGGGATTCCCCTTCAGGGGCCCGCAGTCACGCAAATGGATATAGTCAAACCTGCCGGGGTATTGCTTTATCAGCTCCAGAGGCCCGAAGCCGGAAGCCGCCGCCCAGCCCGTATCCAGGGCAAATTTCAGGTCCGGGGCGTACTCGGCCAGGGCAAACCAAATAAGCCCCTTATCGGCGAACTCCCAGCTGTGGTTGTGGTAATGAACCTGGACCCCGTATTTCTCCCGTATCTCCCTGACCATCCCATTTAAAGCGATGGCCAGCTCTTTCACCTTATCCGGGTCGTGAAGCTCCGGGGAGGGGGCCCCGCCGCTGATGGGGCAGCCCCGGATCTCATCCACCGGCACTCCCCCGGTGGCGATAACGTTTTTATTCTTCAGGGGAGCCATAAAACCCGCCACTTTCTCAAGGGCCGCCATGGCTGTGTCCGGCTGTGTAAGAATATCCATCAGCTTTAAGCCGTTGCAGTGCATCCCAGCCAGCTCCATATGGTTTTCCGCGAGAATAGCAGAAAGTTCCTCCCTCCGGTCAACACCGAAAAATCTCTCTCCCAGCTCACACCCCTGTGCCCCTGTCTTTGCCAGGCGGCTGATAACCGCCCGGGGGTCTGTGCCTGTCTCAGGGCCGTAAAGCACACAATGCGCGCCAAATCTCATTTTCTCTCCTCCGCCTATGGACCAGTGTTAAAACAAACTCACGGTCTCCCCCGTGTCCGCGGACCTCTGGGCCGCCTCGATCAGCTCCTGGATATAGCGCCCTCTCTCAAAGGTCAGCTCTGTGGTCCGCTTTTTCTGGATCACATCCAGGAACTGGCGGATCTCATAGTAGAAATTAATGGCCATTGACTCTCTGGGCGCGATCTCATCCGGCCCATAGCACTCCTGGGGCACAGGCACCACCTCCGGCTTTGAGGAATAACCGCCATCGGGGTCCTTCCGCTGTACCGTAAGCTCAAATGGCCTCGCGCCATGGAAGGTTAGTTTCCCGCCGGAGCCCACGATCTCCAGCATAAAGGCCGCGCCGATACGGCTGGCGGTAAAGCTGTACAGTGTCCCCTTCTCTGTCCGGCAGTTCCAGCAGGACACATCGTCATTGGTTACAGGCCCCATCTGTCCAGGACTCCCGATGATTTCCCTCTCCGGGATAAGCTTATCCTGCATACAGTGGACCTCCCTTATCCTGCCGCAGGAATCCCTAAGCAGGTAATCGCAGATATCCATCATATGGCTGCCGAAATCCGCCAAAGCGCCGGGGCCGGACAAATCCTTCTCCATCCTCCACTCCAGCTTCACCTGGGGATTCCCGATTCTGTCTCCGCCCTGCTCCTCCCGGACAAAAAACACCTTCCCCACAGCACCCTCATCAATCAGCTTTTTCATATAGACAAAGCCTGGAATATCCCGGTAGCAAAGGCCGATCATGGCCACCTTTTGGGTCAGCTTAGCGTACTTTACGGCCTCCCCGCAATCTGCCGCCGTTGGCGCGAAGGGCTTCTCGCAGAGCACATGACAGCCAGCCTTCAGCGCCGCCACAGCCAGCTCCACATGGGTGGCATTGGGCGTGCAGATGCTGACCGCGTCGCATTTTTCAAAAACCTCCTGCTCATTTTTACAGACAACCGCATCCTTTAGTTCATATTGATCAATATAGCTCTGGGCCCGCCCCGGCAGGATATCGTAAACAGCGGTGATCACCGCGTCGGGACAGAGCTTGTAGGCGTTGATGTGCATCCCGGCGATTCCTATGGTATTTCCGGTGCCGATAATTCCAATCTTAATCATAAATCAAGCACTCCTTTTCTACAGATACTGGCTCAAAAACTCTCTGGAGGCCACAATCCCTCTCTCCACGGCCTCAAGGGTTCCTTCGTAGTCTTTATCCTCATGTTCAATGCTGACGGTTCCGCTGTAGCCTATCTTTTTCAGCTCTCCCAGCATCCGGCTCCAGTCGATCTCCCCCCGCCCCGGTATCCGGTAGGTCCACCAGGAGAAGTCCGTCAAAATGCCGGTCTTTCGAAGCCGCTCCCTGTCAATGGCTGTGTCCTTCGCGTGAAAATGGAAGATCCGGGCCCCAAACTCAGAAACCGGGCCATAGGGGTCCATAAATTCCCACACAAGGTGGCTGGGATCATAAGCCAATCCCACCATTTTGCTGTCCAGACGCTGAAAGATCAGGGTCCACATGGCCGGGGAAATGGCGATATTTCCCATCAGAGGACAGTTTTCAAAGCACAGTTTCACTCCACATTTCTCCGCCAGCTCCACAATAGGGCCAAAGATGTCCGCAAACCGGTCCAGGCTGCGGACCGGGATGCGCCGGATCATGTTTCCCCGGTCCTTCACCGCCGGGTCCCTGTCGTAGATCCCTTCCTCAATGGACTTGTCAATGCCCGTAGATGTAACCACCTTCTCGATTCCCAGGCGTCCCGCGAACTCAATCCGCTTTTTTAACTGGGCCAGGTGTTCCCCGGCCTCGGCCTGGTCTGTGCTCAAAAAATTGCGGCAATAGATCAGGGCGGTGATGCCGATCTTTCCCTGATCCAGAACCCTGGCATACATCTCCTCATCCAGCGGAAGGGAGGGGCCGCATTCCAGATCCGCGAACCCCTTCTCCGCAGCCCACTCCGCAATGCTCTCCAGGGTCCCAAAGCGCTGGCTTTTCTGGCGTTTTGCCTCCTCCGCCAGGCTGTTTGTAAGAAATCCTATCCTCATGGCAGTTCCTCCTGTATTCCCCACATATCTTCGGGATTCAATTCACCTCATGAACCCGGCAGCAGGTGACGAAATGTCCTTTGGAGACCTCCTCCTGCTTCTGGGCCTGATGGCAGGCCTCCCCGGCATAGGGGCAGCGGGCGGCAAAACGGCATCCCGGCTGGGGATTAATAGGCGAAGTCAGCTCACCTTTCAGGATCTCCCGCTTGGTGGGATGGTGAATGTCCACAGAGGGGATGGCCGACAAAAGAGCCTTGGTGTAGGGGTGCATGGGAGATTTAAACAGCTCCTTGGCAGAGCATTTCTCCACCACCTGCCCTAAGTACATGACGCAGATGTCGTCCGAAATATGACGCACCACCGACATGTCATGGGTCACGAACATGTAGGTCAGGCCGTGGTCCATCTGCAGCTTTTTAAGCAGGTTCAGCACCTGCGCCTGGATAGAAACATCCAGGGCGCTCACGGGCTCGTCGCAGACCACAAACTTGGGGTCCAGGGCCAGGGCTCTGGCGATGCCCACCCTCTGGCGGCGGCCTCCGTCCAGCTCATGGGGGTAGGCTTTCTGCAGACGCTCGTCGATTCCAACCAGCTCCATCAGCTGTTTTGTGCGGTCCTCGATCTCCGGTTTGGAGAAGCGGCCTGACACCGCCAGAGGCTCCCGGATGGTGCTGTCAATGGATTTTCTTGGATCCAGGGAGGAATAAGGATCCTGGAAAATAATCTGCATCTTCTCCCTGGCCTTCTTTAGGGCCTTGCCGGAAACCTTTGTCACATCCTGGCCCTCCAGGAAAATCTTTCCGGCAGTGCTCTCGTGGAGATGGATAATGGTTCTTCCAAGGGTGGATTTTCCGCAGCCGGACTCACCTACCACCCCCAGGGTCTTTCCCGCCTCGATGGTAAAGGTAACATCGTCCACCGCGTGGAGAAGCCCTCTGGGGGTCTGGAAATATTTTTTCAGATTCTGAACTTCAATTACCGGCGTCATCTCTCATCCCTCCTGCTTCCTGATCTCATCCACGCGGCAGCAGCGGCAGTGGTGGCCGTCCGCGGTCTCGTAGATGGCAATAGGTCCTTTTTGGCACTCCTCCCCGGCGTACTTGCACCTGGGGCTAAAGGCGCAGCCCTGGGGCAGGTCCGTGGGGTCAGGAGGAAGCCCGTCTATGGGATGGAGCCAGATTTCGTCCTCATTCATGTCCGGGATTGCCCCGAAAAGGCCTACGGTGTAGGGGTGAGAGGGATGGTCGAAGATCTGCTCCTTTGTTCCGTACTCCACAATATTTCCTGCGTAGATCACAGCCACATCGTCACAGACCTGGGCCACAACGCCCATGTCGTGGGTGATCAGCAGCATGGCTGTGTTGTATTTCTTCTGAAGCTCCCCGATCAGGTCCATAACCTGAGCCTGTATGGTCACATCCAGGGCAGTGGTAGGCTCGTCCGCCAGCAGCAGGTCCGGGTTGCAGGCCAGGGCGATGGCGATAACCACCCGCTGCTTCATGCCGCCGGAAAACTGATGGGGATACTCATAGTAGCGCTCCGCCGGGATGCCCACGATCTCAAGCATTTCCTTGGCCCTGGCCTCACTGTCCGTCTTGCCGTCGCTGTGGAGCTGAACCACCTCCGCGATCTGCTCGCCTACCCGCTGTACCGGGTTTAAGGCCGTCATAGGGTCCTGGAAGATCATGGAAACCTTGTTGCCCCGGATCTTGCGCATGTCATGCTCCGGCAAGGTCAGCACATTATCGCCATCCAGGCAGATTTCCCCCTGCCGGATGTGACAGCCGATATCCGGCAGTATGCGGAGAATGGACTTGGCGATGGTGGTCTTTCCCGCTCCTGTCTCTCCCACCAGGCCCAGGGTCTTTCCCCTCTCCAGGGTCAGGGAAACACCGTTCACCGCATGGACGGCCTGCCCGTCAGACATGTATTCCACCTTCAGATCCTTAATGGAAAGAAAAGGCATATTTTTATTCTCAGTCTTATTTTCAGACATTGTTTTTCCCCTCCTGTGGTCAGTTCTTTAATTTCGGGTCAAGGGCATCTCTCAGGCCGTCTCCCAGCAGATTCAGGGCAAGGACCGTGACAGCGATGGCCAGGCCGGGAAAGATCACCAGATGCGGTGCCTGACGCATAAACTGGCGGGAACCGGAAAGCATGGCTCCCCACTCCGGCGTCGGCGGCTGCACGCCCAGTCCGATAAAGCTCAGTCCGGCGGCCATGGTGATGGTCTGGGCCACTCCCATGGTAGCCTGTACGATCAGGGGCGAAATGCAGTTGGGAATCAGGTGGTTCACAATGATACGCACACGGCCGCAGTTGATGGACTGGGCCGCCTCGATGTACTCATTATCCCTCTCCTTCATCATCTGGGCTCTGAGCATACGGGCCATGCCGGGGATGCTTCCCACGGAAAGGGCAATGACGGTGTTGATAAAACCAGGGCCTAAAACGGCGGAGATCACGATCATTAAAAGCATTCCGGGGATGGCCTGGATAATGTCAAGAAAACGCATGATCACATTGTCAACCTGTCCCCCGAAGTAGCCCGCCACGGAACCGATCATGATTCCGAAAACAGTGGAAATCGACACCGCTATGATGCCGATGGATATGGAGAATCTTCCGCCGTAAAGCACCCGGCTGAAAATATCCCGTCCCATGTCGTCGCAGCCGAAAAGGTGAGCCGCCGTGGGGCCTTTTAAACAGTTTGCCATGTCCATGGCCGTGTAGTCGTAGGGAATGATCCAGGGCGAGAGAAGAGCCAGAAGACATTCCGCGGCCATGACGATCAGTCCTGCCATGGCTACCTTATTTTTCCTCAGCTGCTTCATGACCCGGGCAAATTCCGTCTGTTTTTTGTGGGGCTTCACAGCCGCCTTTTCGGCGATACCTGCCATCATTTCTTCACCTTCTTTCCCTTTTTGCCGGACGCGTACTGGGCCTTGATGCGGGGATCAACGGCCGCGTAGAGCAGGTCCACTAAAAGCATCATGATACTGAACACAATTGCCAGGAAAATGGTCCCACCCTGGACGATAGGATAATCCCGGTTATTGACAGCGCCGATGATGTAGGTTCCCATGCCGGGAATACTGAAAATCGTCTCAATGATCATGGCACCGCCCAGAAGACGTCCGAAGCTGGTGCCCATCATGGTGATAATGGGGATCAGCGCGTTTTTCAGAGCGTGCTTTATGATCACCACATTCTCCGGAACACCCTTGGAGCGGGCGGTGGTAATGTAGTCCGCCCGGATCACGTCCAACATGGAGGAGCGGGTCTGGCGGGCGCAGTTGGCGAGAGCGCCGGCACAGTTGGACAAGGCCGGAAGGATATAATACTGGAGACCCGCGATACCCGTTCCGATGCCCATGGCCGGAAGCCAGCCAAGCTTAACGGAAAAAAGAAGAACCAGGAGAAGAGCCAGCCAGAAGTTTGGGATGGCCACACCGATGAGGGCCAGGATCATGGAAATATGATCCTGCCAGCGGTTCTGGTGAGTGGCGGCCATGATTCCCAGCGGAATGCCCAGGCCGAAAGCGATGATCAGCGTCACCACCGTCAGAACCACGGTCCGGGGCATCCTCTCCATTATGGTGGGGATGATATTCACGCCTGTAAGCCAGGAATTGCCAAGGTCAAAATGGATAAATACATCACTCATATAAGTGGCCAGGCGCACCAGGAAGGGCTGGTCTAATCCCAGTTCTACCCGCTTTGCCTGAAGGTCTGCCTCTGTGGCAGTTGTTCCAAGAATGATCTCTGCCGGGTCGCCGGGGCAGAAAGTCATCATGGTAAACACCAAGATCGTGACACCGAGGACGATGGGGATCATCCACAGCAGTCGTTTGCCTATATATTTGAGCATAACTTTCCTCCAACATTGAAAATCAAGTAGGGGAGGTCTCCCCACCTACTTGCCGTACCAGGGCGGGGCCGCGCAAACGGCCACATTTCCTCTCAGCCCCGTGTACAATCGAATGGGGGAGGCTCTTTCCCCCTACTCGCTGTGCCGGGGCGGGGCCGTGCAAACGGCCACATTTCCTCTCAGCCCCGTGTACAATCGAATAGGGGAGGCTCTTTCCCCCTACTCGCTGTGCCGGGGCGGGGCCGTGCAAACGGCCACATTTCCTCTCAGCCCCGTGTACATAAAAATGGCGGGGGCCTAAAACCCCCGCCGGTTTCAGGGCAGCTTCTACTGGTACTGGCAGGCTGACGGAATCACATAGTTTGTCAGGCCTCCTCTTACCTCCTTCACCAGGCCCGCGTCATTGCGCCAGATGGTAAAGGACTGAGGATTAACCATGCCGTACGCGATGGCGGATTCCTTGATATAGTTATGTACCTTGTCAATATTCTCATCGGTAAATCCGTCTGTGGTCCAGGTCTCGTACATCAGCTCAGCCAGGTCATAGTCGTGGCGGCTGGTGGCGTCGCCGGTCTCATAGGCAGCTGGGTCGTAGCGGATGGTCCAGTGGTCAGGCAGATAGGTTCCGCCGATGGTGTTGATGAACATGTCGTACTGGGTTCCGTCCAGGCGGATGGCAGTCAAAAGGGCTGAATCCACGCTGTTGATTTCCATTTTAATCCCAACAGCTGCCAGATAGTTCTGGATCATCTGAGCGCATCTGGACACAAAAGTGGTGGAAGAACACAGCAGGGTCAGGGTCTCCCCGTTGTAGCCGGAAGCTTCCAGAAGCTCCTTTGCCTTGTCCAGGTCGTACTCATAGTAGGCCTCGTCTTTCCACTTGTCCAGGAAGCCGATTCGGTCAGGAGGGCAGACATCCCACATCCGGGTGCCGTAGCCCGCGCACAGGCCGGTGATCAGGCCCTCCTCATCAATGGCATAGCAGATCGCCTGGCGAAGAGCCTGATCTTCCGCGACTACCCTGCTCTCGGCACCGGAGAAGAACAGCTCCCAGCCCTGCTGGCCGTCAGTCAGGTTCACGATAAACTGGTTGTTTCCCACAAACTGAGAGCCAGTGGTGGAATCCACATCGATCCCTACCTGGACAGTTCCGGTCTCAAGGGCAATGCCCAGCTGAGAGGCCTCGGTGATGATGTGGTAGTTGATCTCCTTCACAAGGGGACGGACACACTCCGGAATCGCGTCAATATCGGTCTGCCAGTAATCGTCCCTCCTGGTAAATCCAATGCTGTTGCCTGGCGTAAACTCAGTGCAGGTGTAGGCGGAGGTGGTCACAGCTTTGGTCGCGAACTCGTCAGAGCTGGCCTCAAAGGCTTTCTGTGAAATGATCTTAGTGTCAAAGAGCAATGCCTCAAAGGCTCCTACAATGTTGGTGCTCAGCTTTACCTCAACGGTGTAATCGCCGGTCTTTGTGACGCTGTCAATCTTTCCGAAGTTGGGCATCAGGGCTTTCTGCTTCGCGGTATTGATGTACCACACAATGTCGTCCGCGGTGATATGGTTGCCCTCGCTGTCGCTGATGTTATCCCAGATCTCAATGGTGTAGGTGTAGCCGCCATCCTCGGTGCTCCAGGACTTGGCCGCCCAGGGTTCCATCTCCCTGCTCTCCGGTGAAAGCACCGCAAGAGACTCAAACAGGTTCATAAGGTAGGGAGCATTCCGCCCTGTATTGGAGCGGAAGCAGTTTAATGAGTCGATGGAAGTGCTGTAGCCAACCTCAATCTTCTTGTCCGACAGTGTCGTCCCCGCTGGCAGGTCCGCGCCGGGAGCCTCCGTCTCAGGGGCAGCGCCCCCAGCCTCCGACCCTGCCGCCGCTGCTGTCGTTGCCGCTGGTGTCTCAGAATTTCCGCCGCTGCCGCAGCCGGTCAGAGCTGTGGCAGTCATGGCCGCAGCCAACATAAGAGATGCCAGTCTGCTTACATTCTTTTTCATAAAATTCACTCCTTTTGTTAGTTTTTTAAAAGTTTTAAATAACTATTTTTACTATAACATGTTTTATATTTCTTTTCAATATGTGAATATAGTCAAATTATGCAGGTATTTTTTATGCATAATGCATAAATTATTTTTAGTGCACTGGTTCTATATAGGATTTTTGTTTGGGAATTTTGTTCTTTTTCCGGTATCCCGCCAGTTAGCCAGTTTTTAGTATTGAAAATTTTTTAAAAAATATGTATGATGATAAAATATATCCACCAGATCCAAAGTCCGCATTTGTTTCTCTTATGCGGCTAAATTGGGTCACATTTGAACAAGTATCGTTTTATGAATACTTTGTAAAATTGGAGTATTGAAAAATTTTTAAAAAACAGATATGATAAGATTAATAATATGTTTGAAAGTAAAAAGAAGAGTGACATAAATAATCAGGAGGCACCAGGACATGTCAGAAACCTAAGGGGATTTTCTGGCTTTTTAGTTGTGCAAACTTTTTGCTTTCAAAAATACATAAAAGATTTGGATTTCCACCGCTCACACAGCGGAAGATTGGAGGATCACATGAAAAAAAGCCGTGGCGCAAGCCTCTTATCTTTAAAAGCTCTAAACCAGCTCCAGATTCGCCGGTCCATCTATTACAACGCGCCCGTGACCCGCCAGCAGATCGCCGACCAGCTGGGGGTCTCTCTGCCCACCGTGACCACCAATGTAGCCCAGATGCTGGCTGACGGCCTTTTGGAAGAGTACACCGGCGACTCTTCTCCTTTAGGCGGACGCAAGCCCCAGTGGCTGGATTTCCGCCCGGACTCCCGCTTTGCCATTGGTCTGGAACAGGCGGCTTTCGGCGCTCTGGCCTGCGTCACGGACCTGCGGGGTCATGTGGTCTGCCGCCGGGAGCTGCCCGTACAGAATGACTACGACGCCATGCTCTCTGTAATAGGGAAATACACGGACCTGCTGATCAAGGAGGCCGGCATTTCCCGCGAGGTCATACTGGGTGTGGGGATGGGGCTGCCCGGATTCATCGACAGCAGCCACAACACGGTCCGCACCGGCCCCTTCGCCAATCTCACAGGCCGGGACCTGGCCAAGGAGCTGAGCCTGGCCGCCGGCCTTCCCGCCTGGATCAACAATAACGCCAGGATGCGGACCCTATGGCGGGAGATGTTCTCCGGTCTTGACGGCATTCCGGCCACCTATGTCTATCTCTTTGTGTCCAAAGGTATCGCCTGCCCCATGATGATCCGGGACAATCTTCTCATCGGCAAGGGAGCCTCCGCTGGCGAGATCGGCCACACCACCATCCTGCCCGGCGGTCCGGTCTGTCCGGTCTGCGGGCGGCGGGGCTGTCTGGACGCTGTGTCCAGCGAGCGGGCTATCCTGCGCCAGCTAAACGCAGAGCTTCCTGACCAGTCCCCGTGGGATATCCGGGGCGCTCTCCACGCCCAGACCCAGGGCGATCCCACTGTCTGCCGCATCCTGGAGGAAGCTGTCCACTACCTGGGCCTGGCTGTAGCCAATGTGTTCAACTTCATCAGCCCGGGACTGTTCTCCGTGGATGGACTGATTTTTGAAAATGAGCGGAACCAGGAGCTGCTGCTTGAGACTGTGAAAGAAAACCTTTTCGGCCTCTCCTTTGAAGAGGCAAAGGTTGAGTTTTTGCCCCACGATCCCTATACAGGGGCTTACGGGGCAGCCGCGTTTGTGGTCAGGCAGTCTCTGCTTGTGTGAGCCGCCGACAGACGCACGGAAAACGGGAGCGGAAGATGTCACTTCCTGATCCTGTTTTCCCAGGGCTTATCCCAGGGGCGCTGAGCTTTCATGATAAACTTCCTGAAAATCAATATAATCAGAAATCTCAGCTCCCAGCAGCGGTCCGCACCATTTGGCATATGCCTCTGTCACATCATTTCCCCTGGAATTCTGATACTCCACCGGCATCACTCTCTCGTGGAGCATCACCTCCTCAACGGGAATCATCCGGACCTTCACCTTGTAAGACCCGTCAGCTGTCTCCTCCCGCGCGAACCCCACCATAACACCGCTCTCTCCACTGACAGCGGCTTTCAGGGCCTCCCTTCCCGCCAAAATGGCCTCCTCCCGGTCCACCGGGGACTGAAGGGCCATGGAAGCTCTGCCGCAGAGCCCCGGCTTCTCGCTTCTCGCCTTGATTCCCAGCCGTTTGATCACCAGTTCCGCCAAGTAGGCGCTGACATCCCCGTAATACACGGACCGTCCGCTCCTGAATATGGGAGGCACAATGGGCTCCCCGTCAGGACCTTTCAGCCCTTCGCTGGCAACCACCACCACGCCGCCTTTCTCCTTGTAAAGCCGTTTCACATCCTCCAGGAATTCCTCCTCGTAGAAAGGCCTCTCCGGCAGATAGATCAGGTGCGGCGCGTCCCCCGGCTTCTTTCTGGCCAGTACCGAAGCCGCTGTGATCCACCCCGCGTTCCGCCCCATGGCCTCCACAATCGACACATGGATGGGAAGGGATTTCACATCCACCCCCACCTCGGCCACGGTCTGGGCGATATACCTGGCCGCGCTGGGAAATCCCGGAGAGTGGTCCGTCACCGCGATGTCATTGTCAATGGTCTTGGGAATCCCCACTACCCGGACCCCCGCCTCCGCGCAGGCCCTGTGAACCTTCCCGCAGGTGTCCATGGTTCCGTTTCCACCGTTCATCAGCACATACCTGATATCATATTTCCGGAAAATATCCGCCATGGCCTCATAGTCCTCTTGTTCCAGCGCGTACCGGGACGAACCAATGGCTGTACCCGGAGTCGCCAGGAGCAGCTCCTGCTTTTCCCTGGAAAATCCGGCCAAATCCAGAAACCTTTCCTTCAAAATCCCCTGGCTCCCGCCTATGGCCCCATATACATGGTCAATATCCTTATATTCCTCCGCCTGCCTCAGCACTCCGTACAGAGAAGCGTTGATCACCGGCGTAGGACCTCCCCCATGCACTACCAACACATTAGCCAATTGATCCCCTCCATTTGCTTAATTTTATTCATTTATGAAATTCATACCTTAATGCTACCACATAATCGGACGGATTAATAATATTTTTTACCCAAACGTTTGCGTAATTTTGGGGAATTTTTTTAGAAGATTTGTGCAGATTTTGCCATAGCGTTTTTCCTGAAGATTCGATAAAATAGAAAGAAAGACCCCCGTCTCAGAGAGGAGGACCATCCAGTGACCTTAAAAGAGATTGCCGCCCAGGCCGGCGTTTCCATTTCCACTGTTTCCCGGGTCATCAACAAAAGCAGTAAGTCTCCCGCCAGCCAGGAGGTTCAGGACCGCATCTGGGAGATCGTCCGCCGCACCGGCTATGTCCCCAACAGCTCCGCCAGGCAGCTGAAAATGGGCAGCGCCGGACACCCTTCGGGCCTGTCCCGGTCCATCGCCTGTCTCTACGCCCGGGTACAGAACGCGGAGATCGACACCTTTTTCTCCTCCCTTGCCCGTAGCATTGAGAAGGAGGCCTTTAAGCACAACTACATTCTGAAATACACCTTTACCGCCTTTGATGTCCATGACCCCAACATTTTCCGTCTCATCTCAGACAACCATGTGGATGGTGTGGCTGTCTTAGGGCGCTGTGACAAACAGCTTCTGAAATTTTTAAAACAATATTTCCAGTACGTGGCCTACACCGGCCTCAACAACCTGGAGGCCAAATATGATCAGATCCTGTGCGACGGACATCAGGCCGCTGTCTCTGCCGTGGAGTATCTGATCAGTCTCGGTCACACCCAGATCGCCTATGTAGGAGAAACCCAGAACGAAAACCGGTACAAGGGATACTGTACCGCTCTTTCCGCTGCCAGACTTCCTCTCACCCGGGACTTAGTACGCAATGTTCCCCTGTCCTTTGAGGGGGGATACCGGGGCGGGGACTCGGTTCTCAAAAAGGGAAGGCCCTTCACCGCCATGTTCTGCTCCAACGATATCACCGCCATCGGCGCCATGCGGGCCATCAAGGAGCACGGTCTCAGGATCCCCGAGGATATCTCCCTGATCAGCATTGATGACATCGACACGGCCCAGTATCTGACCCCCATGCTGACCACGGTTCACATCCCTGTAGAGGAGATGGGGCAAATGACCGCCAAGACTCTCATCGACCGCATTGAGGGCGGTCATGTCCTGCCCATGAAGATCAACCTGCCATGCTATATCGCCAAGCGGGAAAGCTGCGGTCCATGGGGAGGCTTAAAAAAATAGGCTTCCCAGCAGCCCAAAACGCATATGCCCCTGGCCGCGGGAATTAAATCCAGTCAGCTCCCGCTCAATCCTTCACCTTCCAGTACCCGTTCTTATTAGACCCGATCCGCTCGATAAATCCATTTTTCCGCAAATATGAAATATTGTTTTGGATAGCCGTCTCTCCTATTCCTACTATATCTTTAAGCTGCAGCTGAGTAATATTAGGATTATTCCGCATTTCATTCAAGATAAGTCTGCGGGTTGGGTTTAATTTTTTTTCATTTCCCGTGGATTTATCCCCCACCTTATCCCCCACTTTATCCCCCACTTTATCCCCCACCTTTAAGGTTATTTTTTCAAATGGAATTGTCACAACTATAGAATTTTTTCTAAATTCAAATGCCTCTTTTCCATATATCTGTGTAATGACAGGAACTCCTCTGCCAGAACGCTCACTGATATGCAACTGTAAAAATATGTCAGAAAGACATCTGTTCACTGGAACAGACTCGCCCAGATAGAATCCCTCTAATGTCTGTTTCGGCGCAAGAGTACCTCTGGATAAAATCTCTATACGATCCGAATATATGGTGATCATCGGCGCGTTTTGATCTATCCACAAATTATGGACAAAAGCATTGATGATCGCTTCTCGGAATGCGCTCTGATTAAACAGAGGCACTTCTTTTCTTTCCACAACTCTGTCGGTTTCATCTGCCTGCATAATATTTATTACATCACCATATTCTAATACCTTATCCAAGGATATTAAGATACAGCTGTTCCCAAATTCCCTGACAGAGTATAATGGAGAAGTTTTGTCTTTGCCATGAAAAATAGACACCCTTACTGATGTCTGACTATTATCAGACAACAATTGGGCCAAAAGATTGTATCTTCCATCCTTAGTCAGCAAATGAAGATTTTTCTTAAACGTATTTTTGTTTAATACAATTCCCTTGTCTTCATAGTAAAGAAATAATTTTCGAAAAGTCAATTCCTGTGTATAGCTCTCTACCGTTTCCATTGTAGGCATTCCGTTTCGTAACACATCAAATAATTTCGATTCACGTTCAGGATATTTATTTAAATTAACTTTACTTGAACCAATTCTAATAAACCGATTTCCATTAAAAGAAGTCGGAACTGTTTTTGCGGCCGGTATAATCAATATGACAACACGTTTTTCGCAAATGCTCACTTCTTCAAACCTAAAATTTATATCAGGTATAACCTGTCTCGCAAGAAAATGCTCTAAGGGTTCTCCTTTTATATCCTTACGATAATCAAAAGTCGTATTAGTCAACTCATGCGTTTTATTATTGACACCCCAAATCACATAACCATTCTCTTTCCCACACATAGCAGCCGCATTGGACATAGAAGATATATATTCCCCGATACCGGCAGCGTCATACCAGCTATCCTTAAATTCAAACCAATCCTCCTCTGAAGCATACGCAATCAAATGATCTACTATTGACCTTATGGTATCCATGTCAAAATCCCCTCTTTACTTTGAAAGTCCCATCGCAGCCGGGCGCATGACGGTTTACTTTCTGTATTTTTTCTCAATCACAAGAGAATAAACAGCCATGGCGGCAATGCTCTCCGCCATAACTCCCACAACAGAAATCAGGACCCACGCCGAATTCTGCCCCGCGAGAAGAGGGAACCCCAACCCAATGGTCACCATTCCCAAAATCCCAAAAAGCTTCGCCACAGCCCGGTTATATCTCCTCACATCCGTAACCTCAGGGGCCTTTACATTGGCCCAAAAACCCACCGGTCTTTTGGCAAAACAGGCATACACTGCCAGACATAAAATAATTCCCCCCACCCCGCACCAGACCGCGAACCCCATTGTCCTGCCTTCCATTTCCACACCTCCGTAAAAAAATCTCTCCCTTTTCAGAAACGTGTTCTCAAAAAAGCCTCTCCCCCAAATATTTATCATGAGGAACCACCAAACACCTTTCAATGGACTTCCAATAGCTGTCATAAAGGTTTTTCTGCGCCGCCCCATAGCTTTCTTTTGTGTCAAACTCCCAGTAAAGCATGTACTTCACACTCTTTACCACCCGGGTAAGCTTAAGAGGCGCAAGCCCCTCTTTAATCTGCTCCATATCAATGTGATACTCTCTTTTACTAAGCCGGAGCAGAAGAAGTCCCTCCTGTTTTTCCAAAAAACTTTTCGCCTCAAGCATTAAGGCTTCAAACTCCTCTGTCTTCTGAGGCTTGACCTGGTAAATACAGATCTCTGTAAACGGCATATCTCATACCTCCTTAGTTCTATGATCCTCTGTAAAATCGGAAAAATCAGACAACATAATATACTCCTCCTGATTTTCACCCACAATCCGAAACCCCACTTTCTTGTACATGTTCACAGCGTAATTGGCCTTCTGCACCGCCAGAGACCCTCTTGTATACCCCCGCCGCTTCAACAGCCTGACCATAGCCTTCATCAAAGCCGTCCCTATGCCAAATCCCCGATATTCCTTGTACAGAGAAATGGCAAATGACGGGGTCATGTCGTCTATATGGCCGTAATCATTCATTACGCGGACCCAGACAGCACCTGCCGCCTTCCCGTCAACCTCCGCGATCAAGCCCATATCGGCCTTCCTCTCCCCAAAACACTCCACATAGACCTTAAGCTCCGGCCTTTCAAGAATTGACCTGGAAGGCCTAACAGCGCCCTCGGGCACAAAAATCGCCTCATATAAAAAATCCTCAAGAAGACCATAGTCCTCCCTCAGCAGTTCTCTGATTCGGTAATCCATACCAGTCCTTGCTCCTCCAATCACAGCTCCATGAAAAGTCTGCTCCTCGCCTTTTTCGCCCCCTCATCTCATGACTTTCCCCGCCTTTGTGTTTTACGGCAATATTTCCTTAAGGAACCTGCCGGATTCCAAAAAATATGCTTCAGCCCTTTATCTGATTTCTTTAGAAGTGATATCTTCCTCCAGTTCTTCATCCGATTCCTGAAAATACTTCATTCCCTGTCTCCCATATAGTACAATCAAATCCAGCTTATGGATACCAAGGATTTCTGCCGCCTTTTCATGAGAAATCGTTCCGTCCTGAATATATGGATACAATAACATCGCGTTCTGACGCAGCTGAACCTCATCATCGGCAGCCAATACAAATGGAACCATTTCCTCTGGTATTGTAATCTCAATTTTCCGCGGTCCCATATCCTGTCTCCTTCCTATATGGCCTTTCGTTTTATTATACACAAAATACAGTTCAGTGAAAAGCACCAGCTAAGATTTTACCATACTCGCACTCCTCGGCAACATTTCCCACAAGACACCACTGCCATTCCCGCGGTTGCCAATCTTTTCGACAATCCCACAAGTAAACCGCGCCTCGCCTCCCCTGCTCTCAATCACGCTGTTCCCAACCGCGTAAAAATCATGATTGTATCTCTTGCCGGGCGCGAACCGGTGCCGTCAGCTCCACATGATTCCCCTCCGAATCCACAAACTCCACAACCCAGTTATCCTTAATCTTCGTCAAAGGAAAACACAGCTCCAGATTCCTGATCTTGTCTTTCAGCTCCTTAAGACTGTCCACACTGACGCTGGGCAGACAATTGCTGCCAAAACTGTGGTCCTCCTGTACTTTCTCAAAAGCAAACAATCCCAGCCGGAACCCGTCAATCAAAAACACACTGTAGATCTCATCCCTTACGGCTGCCTTTCTCTCAAAAAAATCCTCATAAAACCCAACCGCCCTGTCCATATCCCTGACACACAAATACATTGATTGAATCCGGCAATTCATTATCATTTTGACATGCCCCGACACACTTCCCCTGCCCCGAGAAAATTCGGCTCCTCAGAAAACCCGCGCCAGGCCATCCCTTCCTCCTTCCCCTTCCATTCACGAAAAATCTTTACTCCCAGGCTCCCCATGTCCGTCCAGACACTCCACATACCGCGCCGCCGCGTTGTCCCAGCACTTCCGGTAAACCCTGTCCTCCTGCCCGTCAAGATTCAGCTGATAGAGACGAAACACAACCAGAATATCCTTAGGCTGCCACTGCTCCTCATAAGAATAACAATATCTCATGCCAAGCCGCCTCATCACCTGCCCGCTTCCCGGGTTTTTCACATCATGAGTGGCCGTAACATAGGGAATCCCGCTTCTCCTAAGGTGTTCCAGCACCGCTCCAGCCGCCTCCCCGGCAATGCCCCTGTGCCAGAACTCCCGGCAAAGCCCATACCCCAGATCATGGCTGTCATTCAAGGTAAAACTCACATACCCAACAGGACGGTCCTCCCCTCTCAGACAGATCCCATAGTAAAAATCACTGCCCTCATTCCTAAGCCGCCCTTCATAAAACTCCCTCGCCTCCTCCATTGTCCCCACAGGAAACCAGGGAAGAAACCGGTTCACCTCCGGATCCCCAAAAATCTTATAGACAGCCTCCATATCTCCTTCCCGAAACGGCCTTAAAACCAGCCGCTCCGTTTTAAGCTCCAGCCATTTCATACCCGCCGTCTCCCATCCTCAAAAAACGTCCTTCCCAAAGCCCTTTCCACCAAAAACACCGTGCCGATCATAATGGCGCACTGTACACCGCAGATCACTCCCCCTGCCCAGCTGACCGCCCTCTCCCCGCTGTTAAAAAGCGGAAGCTGAACCAATACAGAAGCCAAAAGCATCCACCACCCCAGCTTCCACCACAGGCGGCCGCAATAATCATGGGCAAATCTCCAGGTATCCATGTTCCTCATTGACCGCCTTGTCCTGTAGCCCACCACGCCATTGATTTTTTGGGGACAATGCTTCCACATCATTCTTCCAGCGCCGATCATCGCCACAGGAACCACCAGATTGCACACAAACAAAAACCACCAGAACCAGGTCATATTCTCACCCCCTGTGAATATACATTCTTGACAGCCTTGTCTCCCCGTCCCCCTGAACCATACAAAAAAATTCCCACCCGTACCGCTCATAAAAAGAAGTATGATCTGTCAGAAGATACAGCGTATCAATCCCCCTCCCCTTCATATCCCGGCACACACGCTCAAGCAGCGCCCCGGCCACGCCACGGCACCTCCACCTCTCCTCCGTATAGACCGCGCATACATTGGGAGTCAGATCCCGTCTGTTGTGGAAATCATTCTCAATCACTCCCAGACCCCCAACAATCTCCTGCCCCTCCCCGGACACAGCCAAAAACCACTGAGGAACCGGCCCGTTTCCCGCCAGGCATTCCTCCATACTCTCCACATAGGCCGCCAGAGGAATTCCCCATTTCTCATGAAACCACCCGGCTGCCCTGTCCTTCATCTCCGGCCTGTCCGCCAGAGAAATAATATGTATACCGGCTCTCCTCAGCTCAGACTCCCCAGTCACACGCTCTTCCTTAGACTTTCCGCAAGACAAACCCTTCCCCTCCTTCTCCCCAAACGCGCCGATCACCTGTATCCTCCCAAGAATATGCCTGTTAAACTCCTCCAGCTCCTCAGCCAAAACCCACAGCTCCTCATGATAAGACTTCCCCACCCGCCGCACCTCAAACCTTCCGAAATACTCATCATCAATCTCAAATCTGGTCACATACCCTCTGTGGTCCCGGTTGTACTTAACATTCCAGCCCCGGGCAATCTCCCTGGCATAATCCTCATGGAGCACAGGATAAAAAATCGGCTGCTCCGGCAGTCTGGGCGGAAACTCTCTGTACCCGCTTTCCTCAATCAGCCTCAGCTCCTCCGTCCCAACGGGTCTGTACAAAACCATAACATTTACCTCCATTTTTCCTCAAAACAAAGAGTCCGGCCCACCGGACTCCCCGCCAAAGCCCGGCCGCGCCAGCACCCATATTCCTCCGCTCACAGTGCCCGCGCTCCCAAGGCCCCTTGCCTCACCCCTTTAATCCCCGTGACTGCCTGTCCATATCCTCAATCACAATATCATAGATTTCACCCAGGGAAGCACAATACTCAAGGACCCTCCAGGGCTCATTAGTATGAAAATGGATCTTAATCATTTCCTCATCCCCAACCGCCAGCAGACAGTCGCCCTTAAAATTCCTTGTAAAATACTCATTTATCATATCCTCATCAAGGCCCTCGCCCTCAATAAGCAGCTGGGTATCATATCTAAACTCCAACATAATCAATCTCCTCCATAGAAATCAGCGGTCCAAAAGCCAACCAAAACCAGCCCCTGGTCATCCCGCCGTCCCGTCCTGTTTCAGACAAATACCGCCCACGCTCAGACCACCTGACCTCAAAACAAATCACTTGCCCTCACATAAGTAAACGATACCTATCCTTTATTGTCTTCAATTATCACTCTCACCCGATTCCACAACCCCCACTTCAACAAAATTACCCACTTATACTCATTTTCCCTCCTATATTATGATTCATTTCACCCACTTATACCACATTTTCTCCCTATATCTTAGCTCTTTTCACCCACTTTCTATTTCTTCCCTCTTTTTATCGAAATCATTTTCACCCACTTATGCCATATTTTTACTTCATCTTTCAGCCTTTTCTCCCCACTAACACCCCATATTTAAAATATTTTCCCCACTTATACAAAATTCTTCCCCCTCTAATCCAACAGCGTAACCCAGTCCTCCCTCCCATATGCCTCAAAACACATGCGCACCTGCTCCTCCGTATTTTTCTCCTCCGCCAAAGCAGGCAGTTCCCCAATCCCAAAATACCCACTGTCCACAGTCTCTATATTTTTCTCAAAAGTCCCGCCCGCCGCGGAACACAAAACAAAAATTTTACAAACCTTATAGGCGTACAAAGGACGGTTGTGCTTCTCCCTGTCCTGGACGGCGATCACCCTCTCCGCCCTGACATCAAGGCCTGCCTCCTCCTTCACTTCCTTCACCACGTTCTCACTGACCGACAGTCCCACATCCACCCAGCCTCCCGGCAGCGACCAGGTACCGTTATTTTCCTTTACCAGCAAAATCCTGTCCCCCTTAAAAATCGCCGCCCTGGTGTCAATCTTGGGGGTCTGATACCCCACATCCCCGCAAAACAGATCCTTCACCTTTTCCAGAGAAATATCCCCTTTATAGCTGATCATCTCCGCCGCGATCTCCCGGACCCGCTCATACCGCTCCACGTCAAAAGGGTCCTTTCCGTAAAATAATCCCGCCTGCGCGATGCTCTGCAATTCCACCGCCCACTTAAGCCATACTTCACTTTTATCCACAGCAATCTCTCCTCTAAAACACCTTCTCAATATGGTAAAGCTCCCTCTTTCCCAAGATAAATCCCCTCCAAAAGCTCCTTCCCCGTCTTGGTCCTGAACGTCCCGGCAAGCATTCCCCGGATATTCTCCTCCGAATAACTTCCCTCCCCCGCGTTCACCAGATAATCCGCCTCAACCAAAATCTGATAATCCAGCCCCCGGATATCCGTCAGCGTATGATGATGGCCCACCAGAAAAACCACCCTCTCCAGAATGTCCCTCTCCAGGCTCTCCCCCTCAAAAAACTTCCTTACCAGAGGCATCCCCTCCTCCTCCTGCCTTTTGCCGTTGGTATTCCCGTACTTCTCGCGGCACAGGGGACAGGCAATATCGTGGAGAATGGCCCCGATCTCAAGAGTCCTCAGCTCCCTTGCGCACAAGCCCTCACACTCTCCGATAAGCCTCGCGTAAGAATGAACCTTCAGAAAATGATTGATGTCATGAAGATTTCCCCTGGCCTCCAAAATCATCTTCCTCATGATCTCAGAAACACTCATCATTTTCCTGCCAAACCGCCTTTCCAGCTCCCCTTTAAGAAACTGATACCTCTGCCGCTTCTCCTCCTTGGCAAAATGCGCCTCCCGGAACTGCTCCGGATTGTTCTCATAATCCAGCACCTCATCCCCAAACTGCTGGCTGGTCAAGTCAAACACACAGTCCCCCACCACATTGTAGCAGTGATAATTCCCGCCGGGGCGCAAGATCCCATAAACCTTGCCCCCGAAAATATCCTGGGCCAGAAACGCCGTGATCGAACACTGCCCCACAGTCCGGTTCTCCTCACTCCACTGCCCCCGCAGCCTGGGAGCGCAGGTATACTCGCACCATATGTCCCAAAGAGCGTCATAGAGCTGACAAGGGGTCCAGCTCCTTTCATACTCATCCGTAACCTCACCAATATCCCCATGATCCCAGCCATAAAAACCATACGCCATATTATCTCGCCTTCCTTTCCTCTTCCCCGGCCTGTCACAGGCCATTTCACAGCCTATCACCCAGGCGTCCTCACCTCAATCAGATTCCCATCCGGATCAAAAAACCGAACCATTTTCCCGCCCCGGAAATCCTCCAAAATCCCGTTGACAAGCTCCACGCCCCCTTCATACCTCTCAAGCCTTTCCACAAAACCCTCCAGATCCGGCTCCTCAAAATACAGCTCACCGCCAAGGCTCTTAGGCGTCACCTTTCCCCCCACAGCCCTCTCCCACACGGTTCTCTCCTGGAGCACCAGCCCCTCGGTAAGGATCACATTATCCTCCCCGTCCAGAACCACCGACAGCCCGAACATTTCCCTGTAAAAATCCTTCGCCCTGCCCAGATCACTGACCACGATCAACACATTTTTCAGCTTCATCTGTTTTTGTGTTCCTCCTTACTTGATGTATCCCGACGCCTGCCGGGCAGCATTGGTTTCTCAAGCCCCTCGCCTCATATATCCCTGATAATCGAATGACTGTAAATGTAAAACTCCTCCTGGCTGGGCCTCGTCCCCTTCTCCTTTTCCTCAAACTCCCTGTCAAACTCCGCCGCGGCCCTCTCGTCAATATTAAAAACCGGGCTCTCATGGTAAACCCACCATTTGCCGTCAAAAACCCCCTCTTTCAGCTCTTTCACCAGCATGGCGCAGGGAAACACCCCGTTCTCAAGGCAGACACGAAACCTTTTACAGCTCTTAAATCCCATAGAAACATAATTTCCCGGATTTCCGAAAATCACAACCGCGTCATGTCCAAGCTCCGCAGCCTTCTCAAAAGAATAATTCAGCAGAGCCTTCCCGATTCCCCGGCGCTGAAATCCCGGCAGCACGCTGACAGGACCAAAGGTGAGAATCTCCTTCTCCCTTCCCCTCTCGTCCTTAAGGGTGGATTTCGTGTACATCACATTGCCCACGATCCGGCCCCTAAGCTCCGCGACCAGGTCCAGCTCCCCGATAAAATCTTTGTGCCCCCTCATAACATGAGCCAGATAATGCTCATTGCACCCAGGCACATACAAATTCCAAAACGCCTCCCGGACCATCCTCTCCACTTCCCTGTAATCCTCCGGCATTTCCCTCCTGATAACCAAATCCTTCACCATGTCAGTCCAGCATCCCCTTCCCCCGCAAATCTCCAAAAATCAGTTTGTCAACCGGAGACACCGATTCCATGTCCCGGCACGTCAGCCACACCATCTCAGCGATCTCCGAATCCGCCCTCAGCTCCCCCTCAAACTCCGCCGTATAACAGGTCATTCTCACCAGAACTCCCTCCTCCTTGCCGTGGGCCTGGGCCTCAAACGTTCCGTAAAACCTGGCCGTGGCCTCCACCACATCCACGCTCAGCTCTTCCTTAACTTCCCTGGCCAGGGTCTCCAGATCCGTCTCGTTCCCCTCCCGCTTGCCTCCGGGAAGATAATACTTATCCTTTCCCTTAGAGCGGGTGCTGAGAATTTTCCCATCCTTTACATACAAAAGCGCAACCTTGTCAATGATCTTCATGTTCGTCTATCCTCCTCTATCTTTCGATTCTCCTGATGCCCTGAACACGCCGAAAGACCCTGTTCCATCCTTTCCCGGATGTCCCCGAAAGCCTTAGGAACCGGCTGTTCTCCCAGGTGATCCCCAATGTGCCTCTCCAGCCAGGCCATGTTGTACCAGCGGCCGAACTTGTACCCGCACTGCCGAAACTCCCCCACCGGCCGGTAGCCCAGACGTCTGTGAAATTCCAGGCTGCTCCATGTGAGATATTCATCCGCCTCCCCACATGGGCAGGCCACGCAGGCGTTCATATTTAAAATCCCCTGCTCCCTCAAAGCCGTCTCCAGCGCGTCGTGCAATCTTCTTCCGATTCCCATTTTCCTCTGATCCCAGGCCACGTAAAGAGAAGTCTCCACCGCCCAATCGTAGGCCTCCCGTTCATGAAAAGGGCCGGCATAGGCATAGCCCACAAGCTCCCCCTCAAACTCTGCCGCAAAATAGGGGTATTGCTTTAAAGTCCTCTCAATCCGCCCCGAAAATTCCTCCACAGAAGGAACCCGGTACTCAAAAGTTATGGCGGTTCTCTCCACATAGGGGCCGTAGATTTTCAGCAATGCCGCCCCGTCCCTGGGCGACGCGGTCCGAATTTTCATATCCCGGCCTGTCATGACTCGCCCCTTTTGCACAATTCCCACACAATGGCCCCAAAGGTCTCCATGGCCTCCACCAGCACCTTCTCGTCAAAATCAAACGCCGCGGTGTGCTGAGCCGAGGCCTCTGATGTCATGGAGCGCATGTAGACCGCCTTTCCTCCATGGTCCTGAACCCGGTTCATCATCAGGGAAATGTCCTCGCTGCCCCAGTTCCTGGCGTTTTTACAGCTGCTGACCCGCAGATGGGGAAGCTCCCGCTCCACCACCTCCCCGATCCGCTCCAGAAAATCCACGTCGCTGTGCTGGGACTCAGCGCCTCCCTGAAATACCAGCTCGCAGGTACAGCCCCACATCTGAGCCGCGCCGCCGCAGATCCGCGCCGCCTCCTCATCCATAAACCGGTTGATCTTTGTGGTCTCCCCCCGAACCTCAAACTGGATCAGGGCGTGATCCGGCACCACGTTCCGCCCGGTTCCCCCCTGGATGGTGCCCACATTTACCCGGGAGATGCCGCCGCTGTGCCTGGCAATGGCCATCAGGTTCATGACCGCGGCGCAGGCCGCCGCCACGGCATTTCTTCCCTTCTCCGGAAATCCCCCGGCATGGGCCGCCTGACCGTAAAAATGAGCGTCATATTTGCTGGTCGCGAGAGACCCCCAGGTCCCCGGGGTCACGTCGCCGTCATCAGGCCCGTCGTCAGGGGCAATGTGGGTTCCCACAAAATAATCCACGTCATCCAGATGGCCCCTGGCCACAATGGCCCTGGCCCCCTTGGCTCCCTCCTCACCTGGCTGGAAGATGAGCTTTATGGTTCCCCGAAGGTCCTCCCTCAGTTTCATGAGGATCTCCGCCACCCCCAGGCCAATGGCCCCATGGCCGTCGTGGCCGCAGGCGTGCATAACCCCTGGATTTACAGAAGCAAATCCCTCCCTGAAAGGCCGGTGAGACTCCTTCTCCTCCTCCAGAATACTCAGCGCGTCAATGTCAAACCGAAGAGCCACAACCGGCCCCTCCCCGCACCGCAATATCCCCATGACCCCTGTGAATCCCTCCTTCATCTCCTCTGTCAGATAGTCCGCCGGCGCTCCCTGCTCAAGAGCCAGTTTCCAGTGGGCCTCCAGCTCCTCCGGAGCCGGAACTCCGATCCGGGCCTCCTCCAGGCACAGGGCCTTCCCCGTCACCACCTCATACCCCAGTTCCGTCAGCACCTTGCTGATAATAGCCGAGGTCCTCATCTCCAGCCACGCCGTCTCCGCGAACCGGTGAAAATCCCGCCTCCTCTCCCTGCTGACCTGGTCAAGAGCCTTCGCGTACTCCACAATCCTGCTGTTCATGTTTCTCCTCTCTTTCTTCATAAATGGGACAACAACAAACGCCCATACAGCCGGAAGCTGTACAGGCCTTTGCGAAATCTGTTGGTTGCTTTTTTATTGCTCTTTTCATTGCTCTTCTATTTCAGAATCTAATTTTATGATTCTCTGGGCCGCGTATATTAATTCCTGCATGACTTTAATGACTTTTTTCGAGTTGAGAACATTCACAATTACGTTGGCCAACTCATCCGCGGAATCATATCGCAGTTCATAATCCGAATTCTCCATCCCAAAAATCTCATCCGCGATTCCCTGCTCTAAAACAATTTTTACTGGATAGCCGCTTATTCCGTGCTCCAAAAATAAAATTCTGTACTTATAATTTTCCAGCTCAGGTGAGGACAAAAAAAACTCATATTTAAATCTATCATACCCGATTTCTCCCAGCTCCTCCTGTATATCCTTTTGTATCACAGAAGTTCCCAGGGCAGCCGCGATCGAAGCCATGCTCGACATTTGCTTATAGGACTCAATGGGACCGTCATACTTCTTCACCAATCCTTTTACAAAACCCTTTGTAGCCTTCTCCAACTGCCGTCCAATCTCCGACACAACTTCATCAGGAAATAAACCCTGTCCATGTTCAAAATCCAAAATTCCATCCAAATCCAGCTGATACTTCATAATTTCCCCTCCTTAATTTCAAAAACAACGGGCAGATGATCGCTGATGTCTCTACGTGGATGCCTATATTGATCCACAAGCGAATCCTTTTTTGTTTCCGTCAAAATCTTCAAACAATATTCCGTCTATCCTGATGATTTGCATAAACCTGACTCGGCAAATGCATCCCGCATAATATATACTTTTTGTCAATCAACTGTATCGAGTAATATTTATTCTGACTTGCCGGTATAATTCTTTTTATAGAACCAAACATCACGATCCGCTCACAGCCAAAAGTCATGTATTGCTCTGCCCCAATCCCTTTTTGACACAGACTTTGTAGCAACTGATGGCTATCATCTTCATATTCAGCCAAAACCATAATGTCAATTTTATTTTCACATATGATATCACTAACAATTTCATTGATTTTTTTCGACTTATGTGTATTCCAAAAAGCAATTCTCACAACATTTATCTCCCCACAACTCCATATCCGCATATACAGCCAATTTTGCCGCTGTTTACATTCTGTCTGAAAAGACCGCTCTGTCTCCGCTTCTGTTCTTATATCTTATCATACAACAGCCTGTTTTTCCATAAAAATATTGTGCTGCTCATACGTGTTGCTGCTCAATCGAGTAGGGGAAGCCTCCTCGCCGTGCCGGGGCGGGGCCGTGCAAACGGCCACATTTCCTCTCCGCCCCATGTACATAAAAACAGCGGCTCCCGGTTCATGGCCAGAGAGCCGCTGTATTATTCTTTGATCTGTGTCTTCATTCGTTGTCTCAGACAAGTCAGTCCCCATCCCCTGACGAAATAGAAATACTGCCTTTTACATTTCCCAGCGCGCCATCCGCTGCCTGGAGGAACAATTTATAGGTCCCAGGTTTCGCCGGAGGCTCAACAGTGAAATCAGCCATGCATTTCAGCGGCTCACCCCCTTGCCGCAGGTTATGCACAGACCAATGGACCACATCCGTTTCCTGATCCTCAGCAAAATAAACCTGTATTCCATTTCCCGTTTCCACTAAAATGTCATACCAGATCTTATCTCCCTGGGTTAACGTGTATTCCCCCAGAAAAATGGTTTCTCCGGCCTCCACGGTTTTCAAATCAACAGGGATGATTTCCGCGTCAGCGTCATCCGGGTCGTCCATATCGCCTAACAGTTCCTTCACTTCAGCCTCGGTCATATAGGCGGCGCCTGTGATCTCATTCTTTTCATTGCGGACAATCTTGATATTGACAGTTCCTTTCGGGTTCATATTCAGTGTATAAAAAGACTTGTCGGTCCGGACAATGTCCAGAAAAATATTCACCAGCTGCCCCTGGTAGTAATAATCTTTTCCGTTCACCGTAACACCTACTGCCTGATACTCCGCGGCCCGCTCTTCCTCCCATTGCTTTTCTTGCCTGTCCTGAAGTTCAGCGAACTCATCACTCCGGCCCAGCCGGGCAGACAGTACGGACTGGAACGCCCAATTCCCATCCTCCAGGGCCTGGTCCAGCCATTTCTCCAACCCGTCTTCGCTCATGTGCTTGGCCAGGATGGAGAAAAACGCGATGTCGCCATCAGCATAGATTTTCTCCGCCCAACGGTCAATTAACTCCTGGTCCCCTCCCAGCAGACTAACAGCGGTGTCCCAAAACGTGATTCGGTCATCCTCGTAAATCCTATCCAGCCATTTTTCCCGGGCCTTTTCGTCCAGCCGGGCGAACGCGATCTGGAACAGTGGCAGGCTGCCATCCTCGTAGTACCGCTCCGCCTCCGAGATGGATACGCCGGGGTCCGCGGGCGGGGGCGTCTGCTCCGGCTGGAAGGACTGGGGGGGATTGCCTAATTGATCTATGAAATCGGATATGTCAAACCAGTCTGAGCCATAAATCCCCATTACACCGGAGCCTTCTCTCGTTATCTTTATCACATTGGCTCCTGTGCCGTCGGTAAAAGTAGAAACATCTCCCTTTTCTTTAAAATTTCCCGGCTTGTATATCTCGCCCCAATCACCATTATCCGTAATGGTGGCAGTGGTATTCTTAAAGTCGTCCCGGGAAACCAGCTGGAAATATCCGCTGTCAGCGGTAACGTCCACCGAGCCCCTAAAACCCTCCGGCAAGGTCAAAAGGACGGAGGCCATATTAAAGTTTCCCGTGATATTCCCAGACCGGATAAGGCCGCAGATCAAGTGACCGCTGTCAGCGCTCAAATCCACGCTGCCATAATCAACATCAGGAAGATACAGCTTGATGGTTTCATCATTGGTGTTTCTTCTGGTTTTGCAGGAAATGGAGACCTTCCAATGGCTGTCCTGCTGGTCAATGTCAACCCCGTAAACATCAGGGTTGTATTCGGCCCAAATCTTGTGGTTCTCTGACGGGGACACGTTCACGGCGGCACTGCTGACATTAAGAGACAGCGAAGGCCTGCCTGTTGTGTCCAAAGGCGCGCCGGAAGATGTTCCCCGGGCGCTTTCCGCGGCGCTTCCCATGGTGTAAACTCCCACAAAAGAAGCGCCCAATATAACGCACAAAGTCAGCGCGGCAGTCAACGCCTTAACTGCCTTTGACGGTTTCCTAAACTTCATAATGGCACCCAGCCTTTCTTTCAGCAATCGTTTATTTTCGCTTAACGTCACCGCCCCAAGATTCTCCCTGTATTTCCCCACCGCCGCCATGGCGTCAAGCAAGGTCTTCCCATAGTCCTGGGCACTGCCGCTTCCCATTTTTTCCAGAACCGCCTCATCACAGGAAAATTCACAGGCCCTGGTGATTTCCCGGCTCATAAGACGCACAAGAGGGTTAAACCAGTGCATGCACACTGTCACCTGAACCAGCCATTTATAAAACATATCTTTCCGCTTATAGTGCGTCAGCTCATGCAGGACAATATACTGAAAATCCTTTTCCGGAATATCCGCTCCCGGCAGTACAATACACGGATGGAAAAAGCCAATGAGCAGCGGCGAAGAAATCAGGGGATTGACACATAGCTCTATGGGAGCCTTGACCCCCGCCCGTTTCGCGGCAACGGAAAGCAGGTCTAACCTTTCGATATCACAAACCGGGGTCATGCCGGCCCTGATATACCGCATAAAGCCCTGATAGATGGTCACCTTTCGAATCAGCAGCCCCATGGCGGCCACAAGCCAGATCAGCCACACATGATCCGTAAACAGCGCCCCAATATCCTGAAGCGGGTGGGCACTTGTCAAAACCTGCGCCGGAGGATCCGCCCTCTCGCCCCCCTCCTCCAAACCGCCAGAAGGAACCATTTCCTCCCCCGGAATACTAATCCCGGACTGCCGGGGCGTCATGGGAGCGGTCTGGGTGATCGCCTGGTCCACCGCCTTATAGGTTTTCCCCAGCAGGTTTACCTGAGGCCCAAAGGGAAGCAGCAGCCGCGTAACCACAACCAGCCAAATGTAATACTGCCACTGCCGACTGATTTTGTCTCTCAGCCACGGCTTTCCCAAAAGCAAAGCCAGGATAAGCAAGCCGCCGGAAACGGACATGGACAGGAAGATTTTCAAAACCTCGTTCATGGCTGCCCTTTCCCTTTCTCCAGCAGGCTTTTCAACTCCTCATATTCCTCGTCTGCCAGCAAATCCCCCATAATCAGATTGGAAACCAGCTCTTTCGCGCTGCCCTCATAGATTTTATCCAGGAAGCTCTTCGTCCGCGCTGTCTGGTATTCTGTCTCTGAAATCAGCGTGGTGTATTCATTGCGGCGTCCTATTTTCCTGGCGCTCAAAAAGCCCTTGTTCATCAGCCGCGACAAAAGCACAATCAGGGTGTTCTTTTGGCAGGGCTTGCCCCTGGCCGCCAACCCGTCCATGATATAGGAGAACAATGTGACCTCCGACTGGTTTGCCCATACGATTTTCATAATTTCAAGCTCAGCATCCGATATTTTCTGAATCATGATTTTTTCCTCCTTATTGTATAACACGGTGTTGTTATTTAATAATATAACATTGTGTTGTCCTTTTGTCAAGACTAATTATGCCGCTTTACTCTTAACCGCTTTATTTTAAGGGCGTTCTCGAAATGGGGCCTACGAAAGATCATGAAACATGTTGACTTATGGAATCGTAAGTTACTGTTCTTTTGGATTTTGACACAGAATCTGAAAAGGGAAACCCTCTCTTTGCTGTATCGCGGAATTTAAGAATCCACGAAAAAAAGCTGCTGTGTCATCATATTTTTATTGACACAACAGCTTCTTTATTTAACTGTATTATCTGCTCTGCGGCACTCCGTTCACGGTCCACTGACCTTCCTGGTTAATTGTGTAGCCTTCTACCACTGTATTGCTCATCATTTTTCCTCTGGTTCCGTCAGAGGCAGGATTCAGATAATAACATTTATTCACGCCTGCCGCGTCGGGAATCCACACCCATCCGGTCATCATCCTTCCCCTGGTTCCGTCAGAAGCAGGATTTAAGTAGTAGTAATTCCCGTCGACGTCCAGATGCCACCCGGTCTGCATATTTCCGTCGGCATCAAAGAAGAACCAGTCAAAGCCCTCCTGGCCTGCCGCCGTGTTGGCATAGGGATTGACCACCGCGGCCCATCTGTTTTTATAAAGCAGACCGGAATCATCCGTGAACTGCCACATTCCATTTACCTGACTCCAGGTTCCCCTGATCACATAAGATGGAAGGGAGGTGTTTCCCGGAGGTACTGACGGCCCATTTGTGTTAGGACTGCCCTTACCTGAACTGCCTCCCCCAGAACCGCCGCTGCTGCTGCCTCCCCCGGAACCACTGCTGCCGCTGCCTCCCCCGGAACCACTGCTGCCGCTGCCTCCCCCGGAACCGCCGCTGCCGCTGCCTCCCCCGGAACCGCCGCTGCCGCTGCCTCCCCCGGAACCGCCGCTACCGCTGCCTCCTCCGGAACCGCCGCTGCCGGAGCTTCCTTTTTTAACAGTTACCAGACACATGGCTGTCTTGCTGTCCACCTCTGCCGTGATGGTCGCAATGCCCACGCTTACCGCCCGCACCTCTCCCTTCTCGTCCACAGTCGCTACTCTGCTGTTGGAGCTGGACCACTTTACGTTCTCCGCGGGAACCTTTGAACCGTCTGGCTGCACGGTGAACGCCTTCAGCGTAAATCTCGAGTTCACGGTCACTTCCTTTTTCTCCGCGTCCAATACAATACTTTCCGGCGCTTCCATATCCATGGAAAAGAAATTGACCGAGTACTCCACAGGAAGCTCATTTCCATAAGCGTCTTTAAGGCCTGTGATCTTTACATCGACCTTATCGCCTGCATGAAACTCAATATCAGGCTTAAAAATTACAGCCGGACCCAGGCCAGTCTCTGTGGGACTGAAGCTAAAATATTTTCCCCCAATGTCCTTGTTGCTTTCACTCAGAACATACTCTTTACCCTGGTATGTCATGGTGACACTTATGTTTTCTGTCATCTTGGAATTGTAAACCAGCCTGTTCAGACACACAGACCAGGGGCCCTCAAAATACTCCACAGGCATATATTGACCCGGCCATGGGATAAATGTGTAGCCTGACGTACTCGCCTGGTCATTTTCGGGTTTGGTGTACATAGCCGTATAATCTCCGGCATGGCCGAAGCCGGTCTCTTTCATATAAGGGTTTAAACACCATCTGCGGTGTCCCACGCCAGCGATATTCTCCGTGGTTCCATCGTCCATCCAGCCGGAGATTACAGCATTTACAAGGCTCCTATATCCAAGGGCCAGATTAGAGGAACCTGTACCTATATACCCCCTCTGGTAGAACTCCTCTGACACGCCGGCAGGCTTTTGGGGAGTATGTGTCAGTTCCTCTTTGCCCACCTCCTTTCCGCGCTGCATCAAAACAGCCACTCCTGTCTGTGACAGTTCTTCAAATTTTTCGCTGTTTTCCACATCGGCAGGTATTCCCGCCACGTAGCGGACAAAATTCAAAGAATTTAGAGCGTTCTCCACAGTCGACGCGTTGAGCTTTCCGGCTACGTCCTGAGTCGGGACAGGCTCAATGTCCCATGTATCCCGCTGCTGATCCCCATCTCGGAAGGGGTTAGCCCTGAAGAATTCCCGAATATCCTCTTCTGTCCTCACGGCCACCTTGACGAAAGGCCGACCGAAAATCCTCAGTACACAGTCATTATTATACTCCGTATACATCTGACCCTTCATAGATATAGGAATATCAATCTGAAACTCTTCCTCTGACGGCTTCAGACGGAATTTTACGGTCTTACCCTGCAGCGTCGGCTCCTGGTCAAAATACTTCTTTAGCTCATCGGGAAGTGGTTTCAGTTCCAGAGACTCAGGCTCCTTTCCCTCTTCAAAATAATTCCTTTCTGTCAACGCGTCTTTTCCCGTGAGCGTGATGGCTTTTTCATAGCCGTCTGCCGTTATTCTGACCTCCAGGGGATGAGCCTCTATGACCCTTATCACACCCTCGGCATACACTTGGCCAAGCTGCGCCCTGATGACAGAAGACCCCGGCTTTTTGGTGGTTACACGTCCGTTCTGATCTACCTCCGCTACCTCCTCGTTATTGCTTGACCACCGGATGTCTTTCATCACTGCTTCGGACATATCCTCAGGCTCCACTGTCACAGTCATCTGGTATACTCTGCCCGCGTTAAAGTCTGTTTCCACCGCTTTCAGGCTGATGCGCTGAACCGTCTTTTTGACAGTCACTTTACAGACTGCCTCCAGCCCCTGCAATTTCGCGGTAATCACCGCGGTACCCGCCGCCAAACCGGTCACTGTGCCATTCTCTACAAATGCTGTCTTGTCGTCAGAGCTCTCCCAGACAATCTGGCTTTCATCTGCCTTGCCTGTTATCACAGGCTCCAGCGCAATGCTCTCTCCCTCATACACAGATACCTCTTTCTGCTTCAGATCAAAGCCTTCCAGAGTACTCTCCTTAATCACCGGGCGGGCATATTCATTATCCTCAACGCTGATGCTGTCGCACTGATCCGACCGCATCTCTTTGATTACATATATATCTGTTCCTGCCATCTTCTCACAGACAGCAGTGACATTCGTGAGAGCCAGCCCACTCACAGACACACCGTCAGCGGCCTTTACCAGGTCATATTGATCGTAAAAAATCCTATCTATTGACAGGATTTCCTGATAATAGACATCTGTGAAGACTTTCTTGGTCAGACAGATCGTCATAGACGGAATTTTTTTCACCTCCACAGAAATCGGGGTACCGTAGGCCTTGTCCTCATCATAGTAATCTACCAGGCTGATCTCATAAACACCTGCTATCGGAAAGAACCTTCCCTCCTCTATTTTGACTGTGCATTCCTGGTTTCCGTTCACACTCCCGCAGGGAGAAGTCTTTACAGTTCCAGCCGGAGAAGCCACCTTAAGGCTCAGATCCAACTCGCTGCTGCCGTGGTTCCGAATCCGGGCCTCAAATTCCCCTCCGCAAAAAATCGTTTTCTTATAGTCTTCCCATGTAATCTCGCTGTCAGCCCTGCCGCTGTCAAACGTCACATCCGTATAAACAATCTCCTGCCACGCGTCAGAAGGGGAGGCCGTATCCTCTGCTCTCATTTCTCTCTCCCCGCCGGCGGCTGGCTCCGGCGTCTTCGCTGTCGCCCACATGGCGTTTGACAGGCTCAGGACTCCCGCAAGGACAAACGCGAGAAACTTTTTCATTTTCATAAATATCCCTCATTTCCTAATCTTATTTTGTTTCCGATTAACTTTATTCCTACTTAACAGCAAAATCCACAAGCATGGCGTTCTGGTTCGATATCTCGGGCCATGTCATGACACTGTATGAGACACGGACGTCCGTTTTTTTGTAAGAGAAGATCACATATGGACCGCTGTAACTTACATACAGAATTTTCACATCATCGCCATTTTTCCTGGCATTAAAGAAATGCTCATTAAATCTGTACCATTTCTTCTGATCCAGATCGTAAAGCCGATATATATTATCTTCTGTCTGGATTAGAACGCGGTTATCTGTCATCTTTCCAATAATCTGGAAATGTCCCCCGCTCACCAGAGTGTAAACCATGGTGTCCAGATTAAGGGTATAAAATCCAGAGAAATCAATGTTGTAGAGAACGTTTTTATAGACAAACGACGAGTCCTTAACCACAAATCTCATGCCCGGAACGCCGGTGGAGGCATCAATAAGACTCACATGTTCGATATCCTGTACACATTCTAAGGGAAATCGGAACATACAGTTCTGCATCCCAAAATATACTGTGTAGATATAGCCCTTATAAAAAAATGCCTCAACTGTATACATCTTATTGAATCCGTCTTTCCACGGATCAAATTCCGAATGCATAGGAGGAAGGGGAACCTGCTCCTTTGACACGACCCCGATATCCATATTAAAACTCAGCCATTGACCATTCCGTCCCATTACGCGGATCTGTTCTCCCCGGACGATCGCCGTGTGAATCAAATCATCTGACAGCCCTGACACTCCCTCTGCCCCGAAGGTTTCAAGTACTATCGCCGCTCCCTCTCTTCGGCATATGACAAAAAACTCCTGGCATTTCCCGTTTTTTCTGCCCTCCGCGAAAAAGCATACGTTTCCGTAAACCGTCATAAGCGGCGATGTTTGAACATATTCAGCGCCTCTGACAAGTCCCTCTTTCTTTTCTATCACATGCCAGACTCCGTCTTCCTCGTAGACGCAGTTGATCTTAAAACGGTTCTCCGCCCTCTTTCCACTTGTATTAAAGGCCCAGAATTCACTGCCTGATGATACGACGGCTGTGTCTTTCATCAGCTGAAGAGGAGATATCCCGCCCGTTCTGGCTATGGCAGCCACAGGAATTCTTCCTGCTTTCGGCCCTGTGCCTGTCTCTGCCTGATTTTTCCTGCCGGGCTTTTTCAGGCGCTGTTCATATTGATCTTTAACTTCCTGGGACAGTTCCTCCTTAAACCAGGTCTTTCTGAGAGGAGGTGATTTCCATTTTGTCAGCTGGTACTGTTCCTCGCCGAGGGCCTCAAGATCTAAAAACAGATATCCCCCCGATACGGTGAACTGGTCACAGGCACCATGTCCGCTTTCATTCCACTTCATACGTCTTCCCCGCTCGTCGGCGGAATCAAAGATATAATATGAGTCGGACTGATAAAAATGCTCTCCGTCAAAATATTCTCTGGACCAGCGTCCGTCGTCTATCCACAGCTTACCACTCATGTTCCACACAGGCATGCCGGAAACCGCGGAGTTTCTGCCTCCCCATATCGGCCTGGGTTCCCAAATCAAATCCCCCCCGGAAGTTCTCCTCTCCGTCCAGAGTATGTTCCTGTTCGGATCACAGTAGACGATCTCTTCCCCTGAATCATTTCCGCCATAACCTCCGCTCAGACAGTTCACCCTTCCTCCGGACCGATCCATAACCATCCAGACCTTATCGTCATAGGGATACCCGCGCCTGGAGCCTTTATACATTGCCCTGAAAATAATACAGTTTTCCGCCACGCACAGTCTGTCCGCATCAGACGCTTCCGAGTACACCGTGGTGATAGACCCGCCGGTCATGTCCATGCACCGGATCTCCGCGGCACCCGGAACCTTCTTCACATAGTAAATCTTGTCTCCGTAAATGTAGACATAACTGATGCGGCCTTTTTCCTTTACCTCCAACACCGAACTTCCGTCAAATCCTATACGCTTCACATCCAGGTACGTATTAGTGCTGCCCCGTTTATAAAGATAGATGCCGGTGGGATTGACATGTATGTACGCGTTTTTGTACCGTTTCTCTCCTGTTATGATCCGGATATCTCCTCCGTCTGTGTCCGAATAACAAAGATACTCGGAATTCATATAATAAATTTTTTCATCATAGACGCACACATAAAAATCCGCGTCTGCTTTGTAAAACTCTTTCCCGTGAGAATATATATTTCTCTTCACGCTGTCCATTATGAAAAATCCCCCTTCGATTTTCTCCGCTATAGCAGGTGTATTCGAAGATCCTTCTCCCTCCTATGGTAACTTCTCATCACTATTCGCTTTACTATAACCCCTCCTCTTTCCTGTCTTCCAGTATACCATATATTTGCTCTTTTCTTGTGAGTTGAAAGTTTTCAATAAAAGAATAACCCTTCCATATGGTTTTATGGTATCCTATAAGTTGCCAAACTAAAATAGGATAAAACCACCAGAAGAGTTATTTCAATTATGAGTTTACCATACCTTCTGGCGGATAACCATACGACTATGTTAAATACTATTGAAACAAGTGAAGTTATATTGCCGTTAAATTACATACCCAGTTTGGTGACGACACAGATAATCTTACCGTCCCGCTCATAGCATGTATGTGAAAAACACAATTCGGCACTCTCTGACAAACAATGGCGCTCTCTTACAGCACTGCCAGGCACGACAGCCACAGGTATATGGCTCTTGGGCAGCCATCAGGTACGCATACAGGCATATCTGCCCTTGGCGCGCTGGCTGGCATCTGGCCCGCCTGCCGCTGACAGGAATTAAAAAGTATACTTTTTGGATACATTTGGAGATTGGGAAAGATGCCCAAAGAAAAAAGAAATATTTCTATTGACTTTTAGCGAATTTCATAGTAATCTTGAAGGCGTTAAGCAAAAAGAAAAGCATACCAAAAGGTATACTTTTTGGTATGTTTTTTTGTACAACCTGTCAAACACACGCATAGTTCATGTTCATGGCTGACTTAAAAGCAAAATAATATGAGCGGTTTGAAGATATAAAGCATACAACCGATGAAGGGGTGGAGTTTTGGTATGCCCGGGAGCTTGGGCCTGTTTTGGACTATGCCAAATGGGACAACTTCCGAAAGGTGATTGATGCTTGACGAATAAGCATATCATTTTCCCGGCATCGTAAAAATGATAAAATCCCTACTATAAAGCCGCTTGCTGAAAATGCAGGCGGTTTTTTTATGCGCTTTTCTTTAGGGGAAACAGATGTGTTCCGGTTCTTTCCCCCTGAATCTTATGGTGCAGCTTATTGATGTTTTGCGCAAACGCCAGAAGAATGGATTCTGCTTTTACATTTTGGGTCCCACGACATAAAAATCTCCGAAATCCACTGTTCTGCTTTAGCTCCCCAAAAGAACCTTCCGCCTGTATACTGCGGTTCGTCCTCAGCTCACAGCCTTCTTCGCTCTGGATCCGCTCCAAATCCGCCTCACGGTATTCCAGAAATTTTTTGGATACGTAAAGGGTTTTGCTCCTGTCTTCCAAAGGGGTTTTACAGTGGTTCCCTTTGATGCATTCTTTCTTATGGGGACATCCGCTGCATTCCTGGCAGGTATATACGGTTACCTCCCGTTCGTATCCTGTCCGTGTCTTCTCTTTTTTGACATGGCTCACTTGTAAGTTCTTTCCATTATGACAGGTGTAGGTATCGGTATCCTTATTGTATTCCATGTTTTCTGCCCGGCCGATGTCTTTTTTATACTTCCTCGTTTTTGAAATCTCATAATTCGCCGGCTTGATATAGGAAAGTTTTCCGCTTCCATCCAGATATCTATAATTCTCCTCACTTTCGTATCCGGAATCTGCGGTGATCTTTTGATAGGACAGACCCAGGTTCTTTTCCATCTCTTTCAGGAACGGAATCAAGGTCGTTGTGTCCGATGGCTGCGGCCCGATGCTCAGCCATACAATATATTCGCTGTCCACTCCATGCTGGAGGTTATATCCCGCCTTGAGCTGTCCGTTCCCCATGGCATCTTCTTTCATCCTCATAAATGTGGCATCCGGATCTGTCTTGGAATAACTGTTACGGGAACCACAGACATACCGTTTCTTTGTATATTCTTTCAGTTTTTCCAGGTATTCCTCCAATGTCTCGACGCTCTTCTGCAGGAGGCTTTTTCTCTTCCCTGTGCCATGGACGAATTCGATCCCTTCCGCTTCTTTCAGGGCATACAGTTTTCTGCGCGGTTTTTTTACCTGTTTCATTTTCACCTGGCCGTGGTAGACCAGCCTGATCCCGTAAAGTTCTTCGCGGCTTTCCACAAAGGCTGCCAGTTTCCCTAATAATTTTTCCAGGTTTTTGGTGACGGATTTCTTCCATACAAAGGTGTACTTGTTTGCGCAGGCCTCTATCTTCGTGCCGTCTATGAAGAGGGTCTCCCCGGATAATTCCCCCAGATGGTACAGAAACCGGGACATTTCTGCCATGACGGACTCCGCGCAGGCTCCAAAACGCAGGGTACGGAACCGTGCAATGGTCGAATAATGGGGCACTTCCTTTCCTTCCAGAAGCCACATGAAGTTAATGTCCCGGCGGCAGGCGCTTTCAATATCCCGGCTGGAATAGATCCGATTCATATAAGCATAGACCAGGATTTTGAGCAGCTGGCGCGGTGTCGGTTCGTCTGAATGTCCCTCGCGGGAGTATGTCTGGTATAAATCTCCTAAAAACATCCTTTCTATAAATTGACTTAACAGGCGGACCGAGTCATCCTCCGGAATCATATGCTCAATCTCAAGAGGAAGAACTAGTTGATAATTTTGACCAAAAGGTGTATAATTTTTATGTAAAGTAAATGTATTAGTTTGCATAATCTTTATTTTACAGCATGAGCCAGATTTTACAAGGATCTGGCTCTTTTTTCTGCAAATGATTTTGAAATTTTTCTTAAAAAACGAGGCTGGAGCACTATATTAGTGCAACAGCCCCATAGATCAAAAGGGACGTTTACGACGGCCTCCATAAAATTAACCGCTACGCGACAAAGAAGGATTGGGTCAGCCGAGATCGCGGCACCTGATTACCTCTGGGCGGTATTCGGTTGTATCGCTTCAGGAATCTCCAAGGCTGATG